>JACRJN010000144.1 GCA_016235675.1 Candidatus Schekmanbacteria bacterium | reverse complement strand
TGTGCACAAAATCCTGGAGATAGACACCACCTTAAAAACCGATATGAAAGATTGTGCCAATTTTTCTATCATGGAGCGCAAGGTTTTGCAGGCCAAGTGCAATCTGGGTAAAGATTGCCAATCCCAAATAATCGCCCAGATGGCTCCTGATGATTGTGCGCCCGACAAATTACAGCGGATCGACAATACCCTGCCTCTGGAAAAATGGGGCAATTGCGATCCCGCTCAATATCAGGCGATGGACGATCTGATTGAGCAGATGGAATGTAACTATCTGGATCGTTGCGGTCAGGAGGAATTATCACGCCTGCAAAAGGAGTGTAATTTACGGGAGATTTTTCATCTGGAGGATAGTTTAAAAGGTTGTCAGACCCAAAATAAATTAGGGGAAACCATCAAAAGCCATAAACCTCAGATTGTAGAGCGCTGTTTTAACCAAGTTCTTGACCGTGCCGTGCAAAGCTGCAACCTGCATGGTATCCTCAATTGGGAAAAATTGCTTTACGACAAGGGAATTTCCAGCGATACCGACAAGGCAAAATTTGTAAAATCAATCCAGCAGGCGGAGAATAATTATTTTCAACAGTGTATAGAAAACCAATTGCAACAGGGGCGGGACAAATGCAATTTGAAACAAATCAAAAATGTGGAAGAAAAAATCAACCAGGAATTCGCCAATCATCCGAATAAGGCGGCCATGCTTGGTAAAGTAAAAGAAGCCGAATGCGTATATTTCACCGGATGCACTCCGAAAAATTTAGAACAGGCTGTAGACGATTGCGATTATAACCAACTGCAAAATCTCAAAAAGATGAGCAAGATCGAGGAAATCACCCATTGTCCGGGATATGAGCGGATTGAACCGGGATTAGAAGATGCCTTCATCCAATACTTTTACCAGTGCGCCCAAAAATCCCTTTATAAGGCTTACCAGGACTGCAACTGGCAAGGAATTATGGATGTGGAAAAATTGATGGAGGATGATTTGAAATTCTTCCGGGATTATCAAAAAATCCGGGTAAGCGTTTTAGAGGTTAAATGTTCCTATTTCGATACCTGCCAAAAGAAACAAATGGAAGATTTCTTAAGCGTCAAAGACAAGCCCGCCCTGGAGAAGCTGAAAAAATTCATCGAAAGCGAATTCGCCGCCTGCCCCAATTATACTGCTTTGCTTAGAAAAATTGAAGAAGCCCGCTAGTACGCCGTCCATTTAATGTTGACGGGTTCCAACATGTCATCCCCGAATGCCTTTATCGGGGATATGGTGTTTAAAAAAACCAGATTCCCGATAACATCATTCGGGAATGACAAAACGGAGAGTATAAAATCTTTATCCCAACCCGTCAATATAAAATGGACGCTGTACTAGTACAGCATCCATCTTTTTTCACCCTTCACCCTTCACCCTTTTCTTCCCCCCACATTAAAAATCGCAATATTTACCGATAATTCACGATAATAGTAGCATCTCGTTACAAATTGTAACAAAATCGCCTGTAGCTGGCCGCCATTATCCGTTACAGGCTGTAACCATTTTTGACATTTTTGCAACAATGTGTATAATTATAACCATGATGCTGAGGGAAGGAGGCGAGCAAAAATGAATGTATTTTCATTACGTTGCGTAAGCTTAATTCTATTTAACGTTGTTGCCTGGTTTGTGATATTTGCCTTGTTGATATGGTTACAGAATTGAACAATGACAGTCCATTCACTAAATAACAACGGAGCAGTACATGACGAACGATGAAATCAAGCTGGAATTGGAACAGGTACGGGGAGACATTAAAAATCTGGAAACGGTAATCAGGATGTCGATCAGTGAACAGAAGGGGTTGAACCAGCGGCACGAGGAAAATATCGGGCAGATTGGCAGCCGCATCGGACGGGTGGAGAATAAGCTTTGGTGGATTCAGGGGCTTTTGGGCAGTACCGGTTTGGGGATGCTGGTGATGATTCTGAAGTTGCTGGCGATGACGAGGTAAGAATTTCAAACAAATCGTCCAAGGATAAAGACAATAATAACCACAGAAACACAGAAAAAAAGAAGCACGGAAAAGAAATTAAGGTTCAAATTATATTTATTTTACCACTTTTACTATGTTTAAATTTGTTTTTTCAGTGTTTCCGTAATTCCGCGTTTCCGTGGTTAATTTAAGGAAGATTTCCCGGTGAAAAGCCAGAAAAAATCATCCGGCGTTCTGCCGCTGAAGGAAAAAATCCATAGCTTGTTGGAGCAAAAAGTCAGCGATCTGTCCAGCCGTTTGAATGAGGAGTTAACTACAAAAGATGTAGATGTCCTGCTCAAGCTGGCCAATCTGAGGGATAGATTGGGGGGAAGACCGATGCTTGCGGCCAGCATCGCGGTTATCGAGGAATTATTGATCTTTCTGGATGGGCGTGACCGGGAACTGAAGGGGCGTTTGGAGGAACATCTGGCGGAATTTTTCGCCAAAATGAGGGCGGATTATGAATAACAGGATTTCGTTATTGAAAAAGGGGCTTTTGCAGGATAGCAAGGAAAAACTGCAAGCCCTGGAAATTAAAATCGACGGCCTGACTAAATCGATCAATTACGCCTTGTTCAAATACGACGGGATAGAAAGCATCGACATTGGGCTGGCGGAGCAAAATTTCAAGGAACTGGTGGAAGCACTGGATAAGTATCGGGAATTGCGCAAGCAGATCAAGGAAATAATGGATAACGGATAGTTTATAACCACGGAATACACGGAAAGGCCACAGAAAGAAATTAAAAATTAAAAAAGCAAAATGCAAAATTGAAAAATCCGTGTTTTCCGTGCCTTCCGTGGTTAAAAAATTCTTATGAAAAAATTTACATTACGGGAGTTCGACCGCCGGGTGCAGCGGCTTCTGGCGCAAACGGCCCAAAGAGCCGGGGCGTTTAGCGCTGATTCCGATGAGGCTAAAAGGCAGCGCAAAGAACGGGCGAAAGAAGACAAATTTTATTTTTTTGAAAATTATTTGCCCCATTATTTTAATCTGCCTGCCGCCGGGTTTCATCAGGAATTGGTGCAATTGCTGGACGATAAGGCAGATAAAAACCGTCCGGCAGCAGTGGCCGCGCCCAGGGAGCACGCCAAGTCCACCATAGTTACGCTGGGCTATCCGTTGCATCAGATTTGCTTCGGGCTGCGGCATTTTATCATCATTGTTTCCGATACCGAGTATCAGGCCGCCGATTTCGTGCGTTTCATCCGCCTGGAACTGGAGGAAAACGAGCGCATCCGGCAGGATTTCGGCGATTTACGCCAATCCGCCAAACAGTGGTCTGACGAGTTGTTTATCACCAAGAACGGGGTGAAGGTGTTGGCGCGGGGCAAGGGGCAGAAGGTCAGGGGCTTGCGGCATCGCCAATATCGCCCGGATTTGGTGGTGATGGACGACATCGAAAATGATCAATCGGTGCGTCATCCCCGGCAGATTGAAAAGGTGCTGAAATGGATTGTCGAGGCGGTTTATCCGGCCATCGATCAACATGGTTCGCTGTTTGTTATCGGCACGCTTCTGGCGAAAAAGTCGGTTTTGGCGCAATTGCTGCAACAAGCGGCTAAAGGTGTCTGGCGGGGACGGATTTACCGGGCACTGGATGAAAACAATCTCCCGCTCTGGCCGCAACGCCACTCCCTGGAGAGCTTGCAGCAGAAAAAGGCCGTCATGGGTTCGGTGAGTTTTAACAAAGAGTATCAAAACGATCCCAGAGACGAGGAAGGCATCTTCCGGGAGGATTGGCTGCGCTATTACCATCCTCAGGAATTGTCGGGACGCCAGTTGGCGGTATTTATGTTCATCGATCCGTCGGCGGGATCGGGGGAAAGCGCCGATTACAAGGCCGTCGTCACCATAGGCCGCGATAACGAGGGGATTATTTACGTGCTGGATGCTTATATCAAAAAGGCCAGTATCGACAGCCTGTTGCGGGTGACTTACAACCGTTACCGGGAGTTGCAGCCCCGGATTATCGGGATTGAAAGCAATGTTTTTCAGAGTCTGCTTTTGCGGGAATTCGACAGCTTGGGGAAAGAGCGGCAGCAGCATTTGCCGTTGCGGGGAATCAATCACCATACGTCAAAAGAAGGCCGGATCGGTCGTTTGTCAGCCTGGGTAGAGCGCGGGATCATCCGCTTTCAAAAGGGGCAAACTGATCAGGATGTGTTGCTGGAGCAGTTGCTTTATTTCCCCTCTCCCACCGTCCACGATGACGGCCCGGACGCTTTGGAGGGGGCAATAAGTCTGGCCGATACGGCACCGGCGGTTTGTGTGGGACTGGAAGCGGATAAAGATTGGTATCGGAGCAAGAGATCGGTAGCACAGGCATCCTGCCTGTGATGTGGGCAACGCCCACACAAAATCGGTTGAAATATTGAAACACTGCAAACACAGGCTAGAAGCCTGTGCTACCAATATATATAGGAGTACCTATGAACTTCAAACAAAAACTGGCGGAAGCCTTATTCGGGGATGTGATTCAAACCAAGGTACGTGAAGCTTATTCCTACGGGGTCGGGGTGGATAGCGATGATTGGCAGTACCGCAAGCTGACCGGAAAAGCGGACAAGGATTTATCGCCGCTGACTCAGGAGCGGATGTTAAAGATTGCCAGCCACCTTTATGACACCAATCCTCTGGCGCATCGCATTATCGAGATGACCAAGGATTTTGTGGTCGGCGAGGGCATCGGTTATCAGGCACAAGACAAGCGGGTCAAGGAGTTGCTGGACGAGTTTTGGTATGACCCGGTCAATCACTGGGATTTGAAGCAGCATCAGCGGGCGTTGGAACTGGGTTTATACGGCGAGCAGTGCTATCCGGTGTTCGTCAACGAGGTAAATGGTCATGTACGCTTAGGCTACATCGACCCGCTGCAAATCGCCGAAGTCGTTCCCGATGAGGGGAATGTGGAAGAGATAAAGAAAATAAGGTTAAAGGGACAAGGGGGATCTCCGGGGCAGGAAATCACAATTATAAGCCCCGATGAAGATCCCCTGAGTCCCACCTATGGATATTTGACGGGCGCGAAAGGACACAGGCAAGATGCCGGTGCTGCCGGTTCTTTTTTCTTTGCCATCAATAAAGTGTCCAACGCCACCAGGGGGCGCTCCGATCTGCTCTGCCTGTCGGATTGGATCGATGCTTACGATCAGTTGCTTTTCAACCGTCTGGACCGGGCGGCTCTGCTCAACGCCTTCATCTGGGATATTACCCTGGAGGGGATGGACGGCAGGCAAATTCAGGAATGGCTACGCCAGAATCAAGCTCCCAAGCCCGGTTCCATCCGGGCGCATAACGAGCGGGTCAAGTGGGAGGCGGTATCCCCGGATTTGAAATCCGCCGAGGCGGAGACCGAGGCCAAATTGATCAAAAGTCATATTTTAGGCGGCGCCGGCTTGCCCCCTCATTGGTTTGCCGAAGGGGGAGACGTCAACCGGGCGACTGCTGCCGAAATGGGGGAGCCGGTAATCAAGCACCTGCGCTCCCGCCAGCGTTACTTTCGCTATATGCTGGAACATATCTTCCGGTTTGTGATCGATCAGGCCATTATTCACCGCCGGCTGCCCAAGGGTATAAACCGCGGCTTTTCGCTGATTATGCCGGAGATTTCGCTCAAAGACACCTTGAAGCTTTCCAGTTCCTTGCAGCAGGTGACCAATTCATTATCCACGGCTCAGGAAAAAGGCTGGATTACCTCAGATGCCGCACGTAAGGTGTTCGCTAATCTGGTCTCCCAGTTGGGAGTGGAAATTAATGAATAATGGATAATTGACAATGGATAATGGAGAAATCATGTCGCTTAATAACATTCGCACCGAGATTAAAGCACTTTTGGAAACCGTGCCCGGTATCGGCAAGGTTCACGATTTCGAACGCTGGACTATTGATTGGCAGAAGTTTTTGGAATTCTTCAAAACCGCCGACAATAAAATCAACGGCTGGACGATAACCCGATCGGTCAGCACGGAAAATAATCAGTCGGTAGGGACAAATATCCGCACACATCAAATTTTGATAAAAGGCTATTACGGCTTGAAGGATGCGGTGGAAAGCGAAAAGGCTTTCCAAAACCTGATTGAAGCGGTTTGTGATGTGCTGAGAAGCCATAACGATTTAAACGCAAGCTGCCTAAAATCCGGGCCGCCCCAGGTGAGCAAGGTCTACCCCCGGCCTTTCGGCGGGGTGCTGGTGCATGTGTGTAATATTCAGTTGGCGGTACAAGAGCGTATTCAAATTTAAGCAGGAGGCTGCAAAATGCCCTGGGATTTTTCTGATGAACCGAGCGAAGGCGATTATTTAGAATTTGACGGCGATACGGCTACGCTTCTGGATGAAGACGATTATTCAGAACTTGACGGCGATATGGTTGCACTTCTGGATGAAGACGATTTGAAGGATAACTGGGAGATTACAACAGAATCGGGGTCTACCTGGGGAGATATTGAGGATTATGGGCCGATTTCGGAAGGAGAAAAAGGAAATTTTGCGGCGGATGACTCCTTTTCAATGCAGTCCGAACTTGGCGATTACTTAACATATGATGGATATACGGTACAACTGTTCGATAAAGACGGCTTCCTTAAAGATTCCTGGGAGGCTACTTCCGGGATGCCGGGGTCGACTTTTAAAGATCAAGGGATAAATGATTACGGGCCGATTCCCGAAGGGGATTATGATTTTGATCCGGGCGAAATAGAACATTTCGAGTGGTACAATCCTTTGAGTTGGGGGAGTCCATTCCCTGATTGGGGAAAAGGCCGGGTTGAAGTTTTTAGAACTCCTGAGACAATAGAAAAACAACTTAGCAAAAAAATCGATAGAAAGGGGTTATTTTTTCACGGCGGTAGAAAACCCGGCTCTAAAGGATGTATAGATTTAGGGTATCGTGAAGAGGATTTCTTTAAGCGGATAAGCAAATATAAAGGGAAAATGAGATTAAAGGTTTACTACGACCCGTAAGTAATTTATTCCGGGATATAAAAATTTTCGGCGGCAAACGATATGTCATTATCAATGAAATCCACATAAAGCGCATCCGGAGGTGCCTGGCCGTTGATTTTTACATAAACTGTAATATGAGGGGGTGTTGAAATCCCTCTATCATAAAAAATAAAAACTATTTCAAAATCACGAATTTTATTCGGAGTTAACTGTGAAACAAAATTTTTTAAATAATTCATATTTTTCGTTTTCGAACCGTAATATTTTAATGCGGTTTGATAGTCTTCTTTTTTCAGGGCTTCGAGAAAATTGTAAATGCGTCTTTTGGCTTCCCATCGGTAGGGGGAAAAGTAGCCGAGAATGTAAAGCCAAAACAGGAAGTTTAAAAACATAACAGTGGGAACGGCGCATCGGGCGTATTTTTTGACAAGGACGAAAATCTCTTTGCCGGAATATTTACGGTGAGAGGGAAGAAACCGAAGTGCGAATAAACAAAGACAAAAGCCGATGGTCAATATCACAAGATAAGCCAGCGTGGAAGCCACATACAGCAATTTGATAAGCGTTGGCGGCGTCAGCGGCTGAGGTGTCATTTTATTGGATGTCCTAAGATTTTATTGTGGGGTTACACCCAAATGATTTCTGCCAGTGATTCGACTTTTTTAAATTCCGGATCGCCGGTAACAATAATAGCTTGATTTTGTATTGCCGAAGCCAATAAAAAACAATCGGCATAGGAAATACTGTAGTCAGCTTTAAGTTCGGCGGCTTGAAAAATCAATTCATTAGTAACCGGAAGGATAATAAATTCCAAACGTTCTATTTGGGCAAGGATTTCTAATTTATATTGATTGCCGAATTCCCTTTTAGAAATATAGATAATTTCGCCCATATTTATCGCATTCAGATACTTAAATAGCCTATGAGTTTCAATATGTTTAAGCAATTTGATTATTTTTTCATAACCCGGTTCCTTCTGAAAAAGTCTCAGCAGGGAAAAGCTATCGAAAATATAAGCGGATTTTTTAAATAAATCAGGCATTATTTAAAATCCTTCTTTCGCTCTTCCAAAAGCTTAGCGGAAAGGGACGGTTTAGCAGGCAAAATCCCGCAGGCTGCTTCAATTGGGTTATCCACAGGGGGGATTAAATAAATGATGCCGCGATATTCCATGAGCTGCAATTTGGAACCGGTTTTCATGTTATAGCGCTTGCGTATTTGAGCAGGAATTACTACCTGCCCCTTGGAAAGTATTTTAACGGTAGCCATAATTTATTAAACCTTATTTTAAAAAGTTAGACATATGATAAAAAAGTATAACAATAAATCAATTTTTGGTCAATAGGTTAAGTAGGGTGGGCTGTGCCCACCAATTAAGATGTTCGGTGTGGTTTTCCGGTTGTGGCTGCCAATTTGGTGGGCACAGCCCACCCTACTAACACATCATCGGAGGTAAAAATTAATGGAGACAACGTTGAAAAGCATCCTGCCGCAGCAAGCCCAGTTGATCGAGGCCAAAGACGGTAAGGGGACGGAATGGGAGGTGGCGGTTATCCGGGCCGGATTGTCGGGTAACGCGACTTATTATCCGGCGGAAGTCTTGCAAAAAGCGGTTCCGCTGTTTGAGGGGGTGCGGGCGCTGGCACGGGCCGATGAGGAGCACACCCAGGATATGAACCGTTCGGTAAAAAATATCGTGGGCTGGTTTAATCAGCCGCGCTTTGAGAACGATCAAATCAGCGCCAGGTTTCATATTTCGGAATGCGCCGAATGGCTGCGGTTATTGTTACTGGACGCCTGGCGGCAGGGAAAGAAGGACATCGTCGGTTTTTCCATCGTGGCGCAGGGGAGCGCGCTTAAGAAAAAGCAGGGCGATGAGGTAGTTACCTATGTAGAAAGTATCAATCAGGTCTTTACCGTTGACGTGGTGCTCAACCCGGCGGCGGGCGGCAAGGTACTAAAACTGGTCGCCGGACTGCCAAGACCTGAAAATCATCCACAGGAGGACGCAGGAATGCAAAAGTTGTTGCAATTGCTGGAGAGCAAAGCCCCGGATTTGTACCGGAAGATCGATCCGGCCAACGCCAGCGAGGATCAGGTATTGAACCTGGTGGGGACAGGGCAAGGGGAAACAGGGTTAGGGTTAGTGGAGGCTCAGGCGGTATTGCGGGAGAAGCTGGCTGAAGCCAGACTGCCGGAATTGGCCAATGCCCGGATAGAGAAACGCTTTTTTGGTCAAATCTTTGCCCCGCAGCAATTGAATGAGGCCATCAGAGAAGAGCGGGAGTATTTGGCCAAACTGAGCGAGTCCGGCAAGGTCAGCGGTTTCGGACGGGTGCAGGTTGGAGACGATGAGGCGCACAGGCTGACCAGCGCTCTGGACGGCTTTTTCGCCAATCAGGACATAAACCGGACGCCGCGCTTTCGTTCTTTTCGCGAGGCTTATGTACAGATTACCGGCGATGCTAATTTGACCGGCCAAACGCGGGAGGCCAAGAATCTTACCCGTTTGGCTGAGTCTCTTGCCACATCCTCCTGGACGGAGATTCTGGGGGATTCGATTACCCGCCGCATGGTAAATGAATATAACATGCCCGGCTTGCAAAATTGGCGCAAGATCGTTTCCGACATCACCGCACCCCGTGATTTTCGCAGCAACCGCCGGATGAGAGTGGGCGGCTACGGAGAGTTGCCAGGCGTAGCGGAAAATGGCGCTTATCAAAATCTGACCAGCCCCGGCGATGAAGAGGCAACCTACAGCATCAGCAAAAAGGGCGGTCTGGAAGAAATCACTTTGGAGATGATCGCCAACGACGATACGGGGGCAATCCGGCGTATCCCGATACGTTTGGCCAGAGCGGCAGGCAATACCTTATCCCGCGCCGTATTCAATTTGATCAAGGACAACGTTACTATTTATGATTCTGTGAGTCTTTTCCATGCCAACCACAACAACCTTGGTTCGGGGGCATTGGATGCTTCATCCCTGTTGACCGGTAAAATGGCGATGGGAAAACAGACCGCTTACGGCGCATCCTCTGAGATATTGGGTTTGACGCCCAGATATTTATTGGCGCCGTTTGAATTACAGGATACCGCTTACAAACTGACCACCTCCGGTACAATGGTCGGCGCTCCCAACAACGCCGGGACAGAACCTAACATCCATTCCAGTTACGGTTTGGAAGTCATCCAGGTACCTTTCTGGACTGACACCAACGATTGGTCGTTAATCTGCAACCCGGCAGATTGCCCGACCATCGAAGTCGGTTTCTACAACGGGCAGGAGGAGCCGGAACTGTTCGTTCAGGATCAGCCCAACGTAGGCAGCCTGTTTTCCGCCGACAAGATTACTTACAAGATTCGCTTTATCTACGGCGTGTGCGTGCTGGATTACCGCGGGATGTATAAATCGGTGGTGGCGTAAGGAACTAAGGGATAATGGACAATTGACAATGAAGATATAGAAGTCAGGAGTCAGGAGCCAGAAGTCAGAATAAATTAAGCTACATTATTCTCTCTTCTGTCTCCGTTATCCATTATCCATTATCAATTATCAATTGGAGTTATCATGCCTATCTCAAAACAGACTATCTACGTTATCGGCAATCCCGATAATAAACAAACACTTACCGCCGGGCAAAGCACCGAAAGCTCTTTGATCAATCTGGATATGGTCAGCGGCTTGGTTTTTGGCAGCGGTGCAACATTCGGAGCCACTCCCAACGGGAATGTTAAAGTCGAAGTGTTTTCCGCTCCGGATGACAACAACCCGGACACCGAAAATTATGCGCTGATGGAATTGACTTATCTGGCCGGCCAAACGGTGCGCAAAAGCCGCCCGGTTACCGGCACGCCGGTCAAGGCCAAATTGAAGATTACCAATACGGATACCGTCAGTTCGGTTCAGGTTTGGGGATTTTTTACCAAAGATTTAAGATTTTAAATAGGCTCCGGGCTTTAGGCTCCGGGCTTCGGGCTGAATTTCTTGAATTTAGCCTGAAGCCTGAAGCCTGAAGCCCAGAGCCTAAAGGGAGTTATCAATGACCATCATGATTCTTGATATTCGCAGTAACGGTGATAACCGGGGGGAAACGGTGACGGCAATGGTGGAAGAGTTGGCCGGGCAAACCGTTTCCGTGGTTTGGTACCGGGGACTTGAGTCCAGGGAAGTATTATTCCAAAGGATTGAAACACACGCACTTAAGTTTTTGCAGGAAGAAGCGGAGCGGCAAGCGGTGTTGAATGAGTTAATGAATAACTAACAGGCCACAGGCTTTAGGCTTTGGGCTAAAATCTTTTGTATTAGCCTGAAGCCCGAAGCCTAAAGCCCAGAGCCTTCTTAATTTGGAGTTGAAAACATGTGGCCATCAGTTTATGCACCGGCACAGCCTTTTAGTGTCCCTTTAACCCATCCGATCAACGATGGTTTGGTTTTCTACCTGCCTTTACAGGGGGGAGGCGGGAAACAGGTATATGATCTTTCCGGAAACAACCATCAGGGGACATTGTATGGCAACTCTTCCTGGAAGAGCGGCCCCAACGGCTGGGTTTTGGATTTCGACGGTAACGGTGATTATGTGGAAATACCGGACAGCCTCACTCTGCGTCCGGACAGCGCTTTTACTCTGAGCGCGTGGGTAAAAAAACGGCAAAACGGGCAACAGCAGGGCATTATTTCCAGATTTACCTGGAACAGCTACGGTTATAAATTGGAATTTAATTCCAACGACAAGCTTATTGTCGCGCTAACTAAATCAGACGGCGTCTCCGTGCAGCAAGCTCATGATGTAGCTGTTTTGGATAGTAATTGGCACCACGCTGTAGGGGTTTGGAACGGAAGCCAGATTTATAATGTTTTAGACGGAAAACAATCCACATCATCAAGCAATGCAACCGGCATCAAAAATGAGACGAATAAAAAGCTGTATCTTGGTGCTTTACTAAACACACTTTATTACTTTAACGGCCAGATTTCCAATGCCCGTATTTATAACCGGGCGCTATCGTTGGCGGAAATCCAGCGTTTGTACGAGATTGGGGGTTGACATGTCATTAAGCGAGTATCGGGAAAAGGTAAGCCGACTGATTCAGGATGAAGCGGGAAGGCTTAGCAACGAAGACATCGAAGCCTTTATCGCCGAAGCCTTGTCCTATTACAGCAAAGATGCTCCCTTTTACAAAGTTGCCGATATAGCAGGTGACGGCGGTTATCAATATGATTTGCCGCAAAATTGGCTGGAAGGATTTTCCGGATTGATTTCCGTGGAATATCCGGCTGGCCGGCAACTACCGGTTATCCTGGAATCGGGGGATTACACGGTCTATAAAACCCCGCAGGGGCTAAAGCTGCACTTTTACAGTTTCAGCCCTCAGATTGGGGAAAGTATCCGTTTAAACTATACCACCGCTTACACTCAGGCGGACATTGATTCTATCCCTCTGGCGGATCAGGATATTTTCTGTGTACTGGCGGCGGCTCTGTGCTGTGAAGCCCTTGCCCGCTATTATGCTCAGACCTCTGATACTTTGGTTGAGGCGGACAGTGTTAATTACCGTACTAAATCTGACGAATACGCCCGGCGGACTAAGGAGTTGATTAGCCGCTACCATGATTTTATGGGGAAAAAAGAGGACAGCCCCAGGGCGGCAGGGCAAACCCTGGATTGGGATGTAAGTTATTCCTGGGGCGGGGATTACCTAATTCATCCGAGGAAGTATAGATAAAACTTTGTTGACGGTTGACGGTTGACGGTTGTCGGTTATGTAAAATAATGTCATTGCGAGGCAGCCGTATCGCCGAAGCAATCTCAACCGCACGAGTAGAGATTGCTTCGCTTCGCTCGCAATGACGCTTTCAAATGAGCAAAAGAATTTAACCAACAACCGACAACTATTACAGGAGTCATCATGTTAAGCAAAAAAGGCTTGATACTAGCCAAAATAGAGACTAATTACGGAGCGGACGCCAATCCTACCCCCGCCAATCATGCCGTTCTGGTCAGCGATCCGCAGGTTAAGGTTAATGCCGAGCGGTTCGAGCGGGATATGGTGCGGCCAACGTTATCCAATGTCCCGCATGTTATCGGAAGAAAGTTTGTCGAATTGAGTTTTTCAACGGAACTAAAGGGATCGGGAACGTTGGGCGATCCGCCGGAGATTTCTACACTGCTTCGCGCCTGCGGCATGGAGGAAGTACAAAATATCGGGGTGGATGTGCAGTATCAGCCTGTCTCCAATGATTTTGAAAGCTGTACCGTCTACGTTTATCTGGACGGCCTGCTGCACAAGATTACCGGCTGCCGGGGCAGTTTCGAACTGATTGCCGCCGCCGGGGAACCGGTACGCATCAATTGGAAAATTCAGGGGTTATATCAGACTCCCGTCGATGTCGCAATCCCTGCCGGAGCGGTCTACGCCGGACAAAAGGGACTGGTTTTCCAGGGAGTTACTTTCAGCTATGCCGGTTACAGCACTTTGATTGCCCAATTATCGCTGAATCTGAATAATAAGATTGCGCGTCATGAATCGGTCAACGCCCCGCATGGGGTATCCGGCATAGAGATCGTCGGACGCACTCCAGGTGGGGCGATAAATCCTGAGGCGGTGAGTGAAAATACGCATCCTTTCTGGTCAAATTGGGAAGGCGCGAATGGGGCGACCCTAAGCTGTCTGATGGGAGCTTTGGCCGGCAACAAGGTTCAAATCGATTCGGCTTCCGGCGGATGTGTAAAAGAATCCATCGCCTGGGGGGAACGAAACGGCATCCGGATTTACGACATTCCATTCGGATTGTATAGCGCTAACGGGGATGATGAGGTTAGGTTGACGTTTAAATGAGAAATATTTTACCGCAGAGACGCAAAGGGCGCAGAGAATAATTAAAAAAATACTTTTCATCCTTCATTTTCTCTGTGTTCTCTGCGCCTCTGCGGTGGAAAAAATTTTAAAAAGGAGATTGAATTTATGCGCGGTTTTGACCCGAATATACCTAAGGATTACATCGTCGAAGATGAACGGAAATTGCCTTCCAGCGAGCAGACGGTTTTTAAAATCAGGAATCTGACCGTCCGGGAGATGGAAATCCTCAAAAACAGCCTGTTTACCAAGCAAGGTGACGTCGAGAAATGGCTTGTCGGCTCTCAGGAACGTCAGACCTTGGAAATGGGTTTAACCAGTTGGGAGAATTTTAGGGATCAGGCGGGGAATGCCATCCCTTTTAGCGTTCAGAATCTGGATTACATCCCGGCCAAGTATCGGACGGAATTGGCGTATGTTATTCGCGGGGAAAGCGAAGTGTGCGAGGATGAAATAAAAAACTAAAAATGGGGGTCGCGGTTTTACTAAACCAGGCTGAATTTGATTGCCGCCGCTGTACCAAGGCGATGAAGGTAGAAAAAGGTTGCGAGGAAGATTCCCCCCTTCCGGAACGTTGGGTTATTGATGCTGAGGCTTACCGCCGCTGCCCCCTTAAATTGGTAAGCGGGTTAAGTTGGTCGGCTATTAGGCTTTATCAATATTACCGGCAGGGTTTTTTACCGGTTACCGGCGGGATTCTGGATCAGAGTAATCTATTTTTACAGGCACTGGAAATAATTCAAGGATCATTTAACGAGGTTAACCATGAGCAGTGATTTAAATCAAACCCGCAGATTACTTGCGAGTTTCGAGCGGGAACGGGTGCAGATGCGTCGGGAAAGTACCCGCCAGTTGGCCGAATTGGATTGGGAAAATGTGCTTAATTTCGATAAATCTGTTAAGGAGTTATCCAGTTTAAGCAAAAAGGCGGAAAAGGCTTTAAGCAATGATTTGGGAAATGCCTTTTACGACATCGGGCGCGGGGCTAAATCGGCTAAAGAGGCGCTCAGTGATTTCGCCCGGAATTTTATCCGCGATATGTCGCGCATGACTACTCAGACGGCTTCTTTCCAGGCCGCAAAGGGATCGCTGAATTTGATCGGTTCCATAATCTCCGGCAGCGCCTATGCACAAGGGGGAATTATGCCGGGGCAATTTGTACCGATGGCTTCAGGCGGCGTCTTTTCCCGCCCCACTTTGGGATTGGTGGCTGAGGGGAAAAATTCCGAGGCGGTGGTGCCCCTGCCTAATAACCGCAGTATCCCGGTTGAAATGCAGGGAACGCAGAATCAGCCGCCGATTACCGTAGTCAATGTGCTGGATCAGGGGATGATCGAATCGGTCGTCAGCGATACTATCGCCAAAAAGAGCCAGGTCATCGTCAACATGATCGGCAACGACATCCGCCAGGGCGGGGTGACGTATCAGTCGATTAAGGGAATGCGATAGGAAAGGGTGAAGGGTGAAGTAGCGCAGACCTTTAGGTCTGCTACCGGCTACCGGGTTTGATGAGTGTCCGAAAGCAGGGCTAAAGCCCTGCGCTACGTTTAAGTTAGTGTTTATAACCCCCTAGCCCCTGTAATTAACGGAGAAATAATCAATGCCTAATCAACAATATCCATACGATATATCCGGCGATTACATTTTTGATGCCGGCAAGATAGAGATAGCAAATGGAATCGCCCGGCTTAAAGACTTGGGCGGCGAGGTTTATGCCGATGACCAGCCTGCAATTCAGCCTGTTGCGGTTCTTAATCCGTTCGGGGTGGATGATTGGAGTGGTTTTAGCGAAATATTGGGGGCGGGCAATCAGGGCAGCGTGGAATATCAATTGAGCAAAGACGGCGGCCTGGAGTGGTACTACTGGGATGGAGCGATTTGGGCGGCGGCGGTGACTCAGCATAATCCAGCCTCAGTGATAGCCGCTCATATCGCAGGTTTCGACGTCAATCCGAATCGAATCACTTTCCGGGCATTTCTTATCAGCGATGGATTGCAGCCGGTGGAGCTTGATTCAAATGAAATCGCCTACGATTTAATGGCGGAATTTCCCGGTATCCTCCCGGATTATGATTATGAAGAAAGTATTACCTACGAGGGGGTCAAAATCACCCAATATCCCAATGGCCGGGAGCAGCGGATATCAACGGTGACCAGCCCGCGGCGGCAGTTCAATTTAAAATTTGGGGTGTTGTCATCCTCCGACATGGATTTACTTTGGAATTTTTATTTGCAGCAGGCGGGGCAACTCAAACCCTTTATCTTTACTTCACCCAGAAACGGGCAGCAATTTATCGCCCGCTTCGTCAATAAAATTATGAGCCGGACGCTGTTTGCTTATTTGCTGGAATCGACCGGGGTGAGTTTGATTGAAGTGATAAATTAGGCTTTAGGCTACGGGCTTCAGGCAAATTGATTTCTTTCGGCCTGTTCCCAGGCCGAAAGCATTGCGAGCGGAGCGAAGCAATCTAAAGATCGTGCGTCTGAGATTGCTTCGGCGATAAGGCTGCCTCGCAATGACGATTTTTAGCCTGAAGCCCGAAGCCTGGAGCCTGAAGCCTCTTTAAGGAATTTACGTGTACACCTTCATCATCAAACAAGGCATGTTACAGTTTAGCGATTACGTCCAGCGTGATCTGGACTGTAACCAAACCGGAAACGGAATAATCGCCGCTAAAGTTTTTGCCTGGAACGAAAGCAATGGCGGCCTGGTTTTGGGGATTGAACCTATGGGAATAAAAACTTATTATTCGTTGCCGATTCAGCGCGGGCGGATGTCTCAAGGCGAGGGGAACAGGATTAACAAGCTGCAAATAACGCTGGGGGATATTCAGTTTAAAAACAGCCAGTTATTTTTAGGCAATCCGGCGCTGATCAAAGGGGCTAAGTTGATCGTCCGGCGCACTATGACCGATTTGGATTTGGAGCTGGCGTCATCCTATCGCCTGATTTTCCGCGGTTATGTTAGCGCGGTTTCGGCTAATGAGGGCAACATTCAAATTGAAGTGGCCGAGCGTTATTACGACTGGTCAAGGCCGCTAAACAAGCGCATGTTCTCCAAAGTCTGCAACTTCGTCTTTAAAAGCGTTCAATGCGGCTATAACGGAACAGAAACCTGGTGCGACAAAACCCTAACCCGCTGTAGTCAGTTGAACAACCAGGAACACTTCGGCGGTTTCCCCGATTTGCCGGGATTGCAGTTCGCCAGGTTTTAGTCCGCAGTTTGGTAGCACAGGCGTCCCGCCTGTGATTAATCCGTAAGGATTAAACTTTTTGTTGGAGTAGGGACTTTAGTCCCGTCCCGACGCACGTTCAGCCGTACCTCATCAAATGAGGCTAAAGCCTCTACTCCAGTCAATGTTTCGGTGTGTCCCCACGCCGAAACACCAATTGGTGGGCACAACCCACCCTACAGGAACTGAGGTAAACATGGAAAACTTAAGCCAGGATTATCAAACAGAACAAAAATCAACTCAACCGGAAGTAATCGAGGTCTACGACCTGTATCTTACCGACGGTACCCACCTGCGTTTCAACTCCGCAAGCCTGGATTTGGAACTGGTGGATTTTGAGGAGTAATTAAGATGGTTAAGGAAATGGAAGCATTTTTTAAATTCATCCGCAAATTGACAGAAAATAACTTTTATGGTAAATTGCTTATCAGCTTTGAAAATGGTAGAATTGTAAATATTAAGCAGGAAGAGAATCTTAAATTGAAAGAGATGATTTAACCGGAGATTAATTTAGATGATCGAAATTAACCAGAATTTTTTTAGTATTGTATTTATAGGGTATTTAAACCCATTAATATTAAATCACAATTTTTTAATAGATAACAATATTTTACCGATAGAAAAAGACCCTTTTAAACGCTTTATTAAAAATGAAGGAGGTAAACAATTTACAGAATTTGTAGCAACACCTCTATTGTCAACGATAAAATATGATTATATCCATATAACTGTTGAACAACATAGGTTTCAGATTTTAGATATTTCTAAGATTTTACCGCATGAAAGCGTGATTGCTAATATTGCCAAAAAATATTTT
Source organism: Candidatus Schekmanbacteria bacterium (assembly GCA_016235675.1). Taxonomy (GTDB): domain Bacteria; phylum SZUA-182; class SZUA-182; order SZUA-182; family SZUA-182; genus JACRJN01. The sequence goes on along the minus strand of JACRJN010000144.1, from coordinate 34,162 downwards.
GAGGTTCTGCCACATACTCCGTTAGCAATGGGAGGAATAAATTTTAATTATCTTCTTACTTTTGATAGTAATGAAAGTATAGATATTTTTGAAAATCAATTTGTAAATAAAAACATTATTCAAAGTAAGTTAGAATTAAAAAATATCATGATGGGAGATTATGCAATAAAATTTGTTTCAGAAGAAACTTTTGGCGAACTTAGAATTAATGCCATAAAAGAAAACCCGTTTAAAAAAATATTAAATATTAATTATGAAAATAATAATGTATCTTCTTTTTTAGAAAACTTAGATTCTATATCAATTAAGTATAATCAAGCACAAGAAATTATTAACATTATAACAAATTTAGAGGGATAGAGATGTATACCAGTTCAACAAATACTGAAAGCAGCAAGTATTTTGCTTTAACTCAACAAATACCATATTTAATAGATAAAGCTATTGATACCGAAACCTCTTTTAGAGAAATTACCTTAAATACTAATTTCCAAAAGATTAATGTACAGCAAGTAAGGAAATTAGCAAATTCTATTGGTGAATTAGCAAAAGCACGTGGTAATGAGTTCCCTGATTATCTTGCGCCCCATTTGCCAAGTTATTCAGAAGCGTTAGGGCAATTGGTTAGGTTTTGCCTGGGAAAAAAATTAGTTAAAGATTTAAGCACTATTTTTTTATTAATAAAAGAATGTTTTAAACAAGAAAAAAGTATTGCTGTAAATTACATACAAGATCCGGAAATTTCTAATTATTCCCAAATATGCTTTACATTGACATTGCAAGATACTTTGGAAAACATTTTGATAACGGAAGAATTTTATTATAAAAAGCTTATTAAATTAGTTTCTCCTGAAAACCGTTGTTTTTTTGTATTAGATTATGTTTTATTATGATGAACCCTATTGATTTTATAGAGTTAGCGGATGAATTAAAAACCTCTGAGAAGGAAGCCAAAAGGAGAACTGCTATCAGTAGGTGTTATTATGGGGCATATAATTATTTGAAGCAGTTTTTTGTTGAATCTGGAATTGATATTTCTGAAAGTGCCGATGGTCATAAACAACTAGTTGATTATCTTAGTCATTCTAATGTGACTAAAACTCAAATTATAGGTGAGCAAATAAAAAATCTGAGAAAAGAAAGAAATAGTGCGGACTATAATATGAGCATACAAAGTTTTGATAAAAATAAAACCCAGTTACTTGTTGTAAAAGCAAAAAATGCAATAGATAATTTTAATAAAATAAATAAGGATGAGCAAAAAATAATTCTATCCAATGTTAAACAACATATAGAATTAAAAACATCAAATTAGATAATACTTATTTATTTTGGGTATTGAGAACATCAAGCCCTGTTGGATATTGAATGGAGATTCAATATCCAACAGGGCTTTTTTATTTGAATCACAGGCTGGAAGCCTGTGCCACCAAGAGAAAACCAATGTCCGAACTAATCTTAGAAAACGAATACCTCAAAGTAACCTTCCCCGGCAACAAGGCCGGGTTCTCCGGGATTTGGCTGAAGAATTACCAATCCGGCAGCGCGATAAAGACCGAGTATAACCGGCTGGATGAGAATCTTTACTACAAAGCATTTGGCGGGGATTATCACGGGGTTTATGCTGAGGAACAAGAGTATTGGAGCGGGGATGTCAATGGGATCGCTTACAAGACTACTATGGGAAGCACAGATTTGTTCGGCAAGGCGGATATTTTCGGCAATAGTCCGCGGGAAGTGGTGAAGGTGGTGTCCGGCGATGTGGTGGAGATTAACAGCGACCGGGCGATTAACAGTCAGGAGTTGCTCTATTATTTTAGCCCGGACGGGCAATCTTTAATCAAACGGGTACGGCTGAATATCCGCAAGCAGGGCGCTAATGCGGAAAATCTGCAATCGGTGGTGTTTATGAACTATGTGGGATTTGCTCCGGTGGCTTATAATTCAGAAATACAATATATTGCTTTTCATGAATATATATTAGGTTTCAATAGCTTGGATAATTGGAGTGCCGATAGCGGTTTGGGCATATCCTTAGCCCGCAACAGTCTGTATCCTAATCTTGCTCCCGGATTCAGCGAGGCACAGTGGCAGATTGACGCCGGTCAGCCTGTGATCAGCTCCAACCGTCAGCTAAATTTAAGCGGCGGCGACAATATCTATCTGTGCCGTCACAACGCCTATCCCGCCGACCGGATACACACCCTGAATTTATCGGTACAAAATCTGTCCGGCAGTTTGCGGATTAAATACGGTTTATCTCGTAATGCAATAAGTTGCGATGAGGAAGCGCAAAGCCTGGATATTACAAGCAACGGCTCATATTCGCTGCAAGATAACAGCGGTTATGGCGATAATTACCTGTATATCCGGCTGGAACAATTATCCGGCTCTGGCGAAGTTCATGATCTGGCGGTCAAATATTTGAAAGACGGCGTGAGCTATTCCGATTACGACCATTCCTATCTGGCGCATACCTCCCTGCATAACTGCGCCCGTGTGCAAAGCGTCAATCCCAACGGTTTGCGGCTGATTTATAATTTCCCGCAAAATATTAAGATTGCCGCAGGTGGTGGGGTGAAGATGCTGGCGCTTTCCCTGGATAATAATTCCATTGAAGATGGCGCATTCTGCCTGATCTTTCAAAAACCTGATGATACTTGGGTGGAAACTGGTAAAATCAATATGTTGGTAGATTTCAATGATCAATATCCATTGGGAGCATGGGGACGTTTCAATCAATGGGATGATTCCTTCTTTGGGGTGGAAATTCCCGCCAACGTTAATGAAATCAAGGCCATTGGCATCAAGTGGACGACTAATCAGGCCATAGACTGGCTGCTGGACGGCTTTGGGATTGTCGCCTGGCAGGATAAGGATTTAGGCAGCGGCACACAAGAAAAATTAAAAATGGGATTACCGGCTCAAGGGCTGCGTTTAAACCGGACTTTTACCCTGCGCGGCGTACAAGGGGCTTATCATCCGGTACAAAACCGCATCCCCGGCGAGCGGATTTCAGTAGTAATAGTGGGCGGGCTGCAAGGCTATGGGGAATATGTCCCGCTGACCTTTCAGAATATACAGACCGTAAATGAGGTTTATCAAATCAGCAATCAATATATTGATAGTATATGGAATCAATGGAATGACAATTGTTTCCAGCTAGTATATAATGCTTCCGGTATTAATAATTATCTCTATCCCGTAGCGGTACGCAACGTCACTCAAAACGAGGAATATCCGATAATCTCATCCGCCGCCAACTTAATCACGGTGGACATCGGCAACAAAAACTACGCGCTATCCGATACGCTGCGCATCACTTATGCCCGGAAACAGACCGTCGATCCCGCCCATTGGGATTTAGCGCAAAACGCCCGCGGGCAGTGGTGTATCAAGTGGGCTTATGATAGCTGGACGCTGGAAAACGACCGGCAAAAGGTTTATGTGGATTATAGCGTTGCCGGACGTTCCGACGATAGCCCCGCCTGGCTTTTGTCCGCCAGTAATCATGATGTACATAGTATTGTGCAGGATTATCCCGATATAAGCAACGATTCCCCGCAATTGGCCGCTTATGCGACTTATGTTTTCTCCGATCCTTCCAATGAACAGGCCGAGGGGCTGTTTATTTATCAGCCGCGGTTGAATAAAAGCGGTGACGCCCTTTATACTGAAGCGCAAAACCTGCTGGATTTGGCGGATTTATTGTATCTGAATACACGCCAGGAGGCGCTTTCCCCGATGCCCAAGAATTATAACCTCATCCCCATGCTGGCTTTCGGGGGTGAAGCTGTCGCCGCTAATCCCATTGATTACTTGCAGCAGGTCAGCCGCTTATTTTTCAGCGCCAACGCTACCAATGCCATCATGGCTACCGGAAGCCTGAACCATCTCTATGACCGGGATATGCAAGCCTGGTGGAACTGGAGCGGGGCATTGCGTGACAGCGGGGTGAATTATCTTTCCGCCTCCCGCCAGATTCTGCGCCGCGGCTATCCTGAATCCATAGTAGGGCAAAATCTGAACCGGCACCGCTATTTCTTTGAAGTATCGGTCTTTGCCGACAGCCACATCAAGCGGCACAAGGAGCAGGCGGCTTTGGATTACAAAGGTAATCTTGCATACAAACGCACCTGGTATTATCAGGAAGCGAATGGGGCTTATACGGCAGTCACTCATCCCTGGAACGATTTTCAGGCCGCTTATTATCAACCAATTGTATTAAATGGAAAAAGCTATATTTACCGCTACAACTATACCGAAACCATCCCCGCTTTTTGGAGCGTAGTCAAACCGTCCGCTTATTGGGGCCTGGCAAATCCGACCATCTACGACTTACTCTGCCGCCGGATTGATTATCTCTGCCGCACCTATGATAGCGAGGGGATATTGCTTTCCGAACTTCTATACTACGGCTACAGCTTCGATACCAAAGATTTTGCCCTTTATAACTGGTGGCGGCAGAATATCAAGGGGTTAGCGTCCGCCTCCGATTGGCCGCGTGATGTCGCTACCGGTTACGTCATGGTTGACGACCCGCTGATTTGGGAGTTTAAGAGCTACTATATCAAAGAGATGCTGACCAATTTAGCGGCCATCGCTCACGGCCACAACAAGCTTTTCGGCTGCAATGTCCAGGTGCAAAACTGCCTGCCGGTCAAGCAGCCTGACGCCCCGGTCTGGGAGCCGTATACCAAGAAATCCGGCACATATGGGGTTTGTGTGGATACTTTGAATTTTTCCTGCGACCGCTACGGCACTCCCTATGCCGATTTATTGCAAGCGAATATTTGTGACTTGTTGTTTGTCTGGCTTTACTACCGCTATTCCAGCTTCGGCATAAAGGCGGCCTATGATTTTATCGAGCGCTTTTCCCAGTATAAGGAACGAATGCTGGTAACGGTGGGGCTTTTCCCCAAGGAGAATCCACCGGCGGCTGATGAGATTATTCAATTGGTGCAAACGCTGTTGCAAGCTGGTTTTAATGTCTGCTATGCCGGTTATCCCCCGATGCTGATCAATGATGAGCGCTGGGTGGATGTCTGGGGAACGCTGAGTAATTATGTACCGCTGGTGACGTTAAATGAGGATGGGGAGGTGGAGGTTAATCCCAAGCAGGTGGAGGCGGTGCCGTTTTTAATCAAAATGTAAAAAAAGAGCGAGGGGAACACAATGGGACAATACGGACGAATGGCTTTAACAGCCACGGGAATGGTAGTGGGGGCATATCTGGGAGGCACTGTCGGCATGTCGATTGGGGCCGGTTTAGGCACCTTAGCCGGGAACCTGGTCTTCGGAGGAAATTTCGGCGGCGGTACCGGCCTGCCTGCCGGCGCTTTAGGGACGCGTACGGTCATCGACGGCTTTTCGCAGACCACCCTTTCCACCCAGGTACCCGTTCCCATCGTATTCGGCAAGACGCTGCTGCACGGGAATATGTTATCGGCGATTCTTTTGGGCGAGGGAAATAAACGGCTGGTGACGTCCATTGGTCTGGGGGAGGGGACGCTGAATCTGGAGCAAATCTATCTGGATGGCCGGGAGTTCAATAAATTGAGTAATTTCGCCGCGGCGCGGGGTGATGATAACAATACCTCCTGGTATGAGTTTTACAATTCAGGACAGCTAAGCAATATCAATATCAGCAATACCGGGCGCAAATATATCGGGATTTCCGCCTTTGCCGGGGAAAGCCGGGACAGCTATCCGCTCCATATTCTGGGGGTAGGCGCGGGCGATGAGGTACGGTTTTATTTGCAGCATGTTTTTCCCTCGGAAGGTTCCGCTCAAACCTGGACAATCAAGGGAAAGGAGCAGGATCAGATGGAGGAATATACCTTAGCTTCCGGCAGCAGTTTTTTTCAGAAGTTCGTCAGTTATGAAACACCCAGCAACGATTGCGATGGCGGCACCCATCAGAATCAGGATCCCGTGGAAGGTGTACAGGAGACGATCGGCAGCGCCTCCTTGCCTTATGCCGGGAAATGGGTTTTCACCTTACAGGTAAGCCAGGCCACCAATGACGGGGCGATTACCCTGGATACGGTGGAACTGCTCAACGATTCCGGGGTGGATATGAATTACCGTTACCACAATACCGCCTATTGCCTGATCAATCTGGTGAAAACCGCCAGTATCTCATCCAGCCTCCGCTTTAATTTTCTGGTCAGCGGGTTATCAGACAATCCGGCGCAGGCTTTGCGCACTATTTTAGCGGATCGCTATTTCGGCCTCAATATCAGTACGGAAATCGACGCCGATTCTTTCGATGCCGCCGCCGCCTGGTGTCAGACCAGGGGCTACAAGGTTAATACCGCCTTGCTGGATATAAGCTACGGGGACGCCATCGAGTTGATCAAGAATGCCGGGCGTCTGTTATTGGTGCGCAGCGGCGGTATCTACAAATGCCTGCCCGAAGAAGACAACCCGGTATCCGCCGCTTTCGATGAGGCCGATAATATCCTGCCGGGGACATTGGAGTGGGGATTTTTGGGCAAGGAGCATAAATTCAACAGGCTGCGGGTGAAATATCTGGATGAATCGGAAAACTACACCTTGCAGGATTTGATTTTGGAGGATTACCTTCAGGTGGACGTCGACGGCTATGTGCGCGAGCAGGTGCTGGATTTGTCCTCGGTGACCAATATGACGCTGGCGGCGGAACTGGGCAACGTTTTTTTCAAGAAGTCCAAATATATCGAGACTTATATCAAATTCTCCATCGGCTTCAAGGATGCTTTGGTGGAAATCGGGGATATTATCAGCGTCACCTCAGTTAATCTGGGATTTAGCGCCAAAAAATTCCGCATTCTCAAGATCGATGAAAACGAGGACTTCGGCTATGAGATTTTCGCCCTGGAACATTACGAACAGGTCTACGACCCATTGGTGAATTTCAACGCCTGGCACCCGGCGGCCTTTGTCCCGCCCGATCCCGGATTGAGCGCTCCACCGCTGATCTATATCGATGCGGTAACTCAGGAGGTAACACCATTATCCGGCGGCTATCAGGTACGGATTGCCGTCAATTACACCATACCGACCGGCAACCCTAAATTTGACCATGTGGAACTGTGGCTGCGTCCCGGTTATTCGGATGTTTGGGAATATATCGGGGTAAACGATTCGGGGGTGGTCAAGTGCTCTCTGCCTGAGGCTTATGTCAATTATGAATTGAAGCTGGTAACCGTTTCCGCTCAAGGGGAAAAGAGCGATTTTAACGCTTCCCCCGGCGAGGTCTTCTACCCGGTGCTTGCTCCCTATGCTCATGCCGGATACGGTGGCGGGCGCTGGGGTGTTCAGCCCTGGGGCGAGTGATACCAGGCATTGTCTTTATCAACCACGAAGCTCACGAAGAGCACGAAGAAAAAGTTGATGTTTTTTGTTTCATACCAATTCGCTATCAAACATTAAAGGAGTAGGGACTTTAGTCCCGTAATAACGAGGCTGAAGCCTCTACTCCATTTTATTCTTTGATAGCGAATTAGTATCAGCGTGTCCCCGCCCCTACAATGAAGAAAGTCTGCTTTCAGGCGAAATATCCCTATAATCAGCCCTAATCCTTCGTGATCTTCGTGTGCTTCGTGGTAAAAAAATAGGTGGATTATGCTACAAGAATCATTAAGAACCAAATTAAACGCATACCTGGGAAAACCTTACCAATGCTCAAATCCGCAAGCCGCCTGCGTACTCTTTGTCCTGGAGCTTATGGCGTCCTGTTCGCCGGAATTTGCGCAAATCCTGGAGCGGGTAAAAACTTTAGACATTGGCCACAATAAACGGCGGCTGATCCGACAGGATTACTTGCGCAAATTCATCCGCACTACCCGCCTAAAACCGGTGCCCCTGGCCGATTTATCCTGCGGCGATATTTTGCTGATCAGCGAATACAGCCGGGATCAGCAAATCGACCATGTCGGTCTTTATCTGGGGCAAGGCGAATACGTCCACATCCGGCGGGATAAGAACAAGGGTGACTGGCCGGAAATTCTGAATCTGGACGCCAATAGGGAAAGGATTCTGGGGGCGGTGCGGGGAATAAATAGTTGGTAGCGTAGAAACACAGAGACCTGAAGCGTCATTGCGAGCTTAAGCGAAGCAATCTCCGCTCGTACGTCTGAGATTGCTTCGGCGATAAGGCTGCCTCGCAATGACGGTTCGGGTCTCCTGTTGAGAACGCTACCAAATAGTTGTTATTGACAAAGTTTTTTTGTTCTGTTAAGTTAATGATAATAAGGAGATCAAGATATGACAAAAATCAGATACAGTAAAGACGAGGATATTCTTTTAATCGAGCTTTCCGATAAGCCTATTGATTATGCGCAAGAAGAAGGACAGATGATTATTCATTTCACTAAAAACGGTGAACCAGTTCTTTTGGAGGTGCTGGAGGCCAAGGATTTTATCCTAAATTCTCTTTCCAGTGTAATGAAAGAAAAGGAAGTGGCAATAGCATAGATAGCAAGCAACCAATCGGGTGTTGAGAAAATCGAGCCCGCTGGAGACTAAACCGCAACCTCTCAATATGTCATTCCCGAATGCCTTTATCGGGAATCTAAAAACTAGATTCCCGATAACTTCATTCGGGAATGACAAATGGGGGGCGCTGCTTAGTCTCCGGCGGGCTTTTTTATTTCCAAGGAGGTATAAAACATGTCCGAGCAAACTACCACGAATTACGGCTTCAGTTACTATCAGCAGTATGACATCAACTGGCATACCGGGATGAACAACAACTTTATCAATCTGGATTCGCTGCTGTCCAATATCGAGCAGGATATAAAGGACACCGGCAGCGTGAATTTCATCCCCCACAGCCTGTTTACCAAGGATTCCAATACCGACGGCATCCCGGAATTGTGGACGCTGAGCGCCGATGGCTGTTCCATCGCCCAATCTCTGCTTACCTCTGAAATTATGGGATTTGCCAAAAAATGCCAGTTGACTGTCAGCAACAGTTCCGGAGTAACCAAATATCCGGAGTTAAAGATCAGCGGGCTAATCCCTCCCAATTCGGCGCTGACTTTTTCCGCCTGGCTTAAGTCTCCTGATCTGGCGGTGCAATTGCGCATCAACGACGGGACGAACAATTTTGATACCGTCGCTCAGATCGAACCGGCAGCGGTCGTGAGGGAAAAAGCGGTAGCGATTGCAGCCAGCATAAGCAGCATAAATTTATCTATCCGAATTACCGTGCCGAATGATACAGTTTCCAAGGTGGTAGAAATTCAGTTGCCTATGCTTAATATGGGCGACAAGGCCGCCGCCTATTGCCCTGCTCCCGGCGAAATGAGCGCTCTGTTAACCAATGATTTATATGTGTTTGGGTTATTAAAGAATAACTTGGATTGCAACCAAAAGCAATTACAGCAACTGCGTTTGCATTTGCTGACCAGCGATCCGGCTTCACCGGTACGCGGGCAGCTTTGGTTTGACGATGTCGCCGGCAAAAAACGGCCGCGCTTTAACGACGGAACTGGCAACCTGGATGTGTCGGTGGCCAAGCAATGTAAAAATTGGTATATCTCCGGCACTATCAACACGGGAGTGGAACAAGGCGGAGTCTGGATCGTACCGCAGGCTTTGACGATTGAAAAGGTGTATATCTATTGCAAGACTACCGGCGCCTCCGGCAATACTGTTGTAGATGTGAATAAAAACTCAACCAGTATTTTTACCAATCAGGGTAACCGTCCCAGTCTTGCCTACAATGACGCCGACAAGAAAGCGGAATCCGGCTTACCGGATGTCACCGCTTTGACCGAGGGGGATATTGTGAGCATTGATATTGATTCTATCGCCGATGGGGCGGCTGATTTGGCGGTGATTTTGATTTGTCGGTAATTCCAGCTATTTTTGAACCACGAAGCACACGAAGAGCACGAAGAAGACAAAAACTTTAATTTTTTCCGTGTATTTAGTTTTTCAGTGTTTCTGTGGTTTCTTCATTGTCTTAATTCGAATTCCGGCTCGTCCGGATTAAGGGTTTTCTTCGTGCACTTCGTGATCTTCGTGGTAAAGAAAGAGAGGTAATTATGAACCCCATAAAACGCCTGGTAATTCATTGCTCCGATTCAGCCTTCGGCAACGCTGCCTTGATCGATCAATGGCATAGACAGCGCGGCTTTAGCAAGATCGGCTATCACTTCGTCATCCTCAACGGCTATCCTGACAGCCGCCAATATCAAAACCGCAAACCCTGGAATTTCCTGGACGGTACGGTAGAATGCGGCAGGAACCTGGATACCGATCCCTATCTGTCCGAGGAAGAGGTAGGAGCACATGTATACGGCTTCAACCAGGAAAGCATCGGCATTTGTCTGATTGGGGGGAAAAGCGGCTTCACTTCCCGCCAGTTTCATACCCTGCGGGAATTAGTCAATGAATTGCTGGATAATTTTCATTTGCCCATTTCTGCCGTTTTCGGCCATTACGAATTAAATCAGGACAAGACTTGCCCCGACATCAACATGGAAGATTTGCGCCGGTATTTGGCCGATGATCATATAAAACCACTTTTAAACCAAGAGGGTTAGCCTAAAGGAAAGATTGAAATATTGGGAATGTCCTGAAAATGTTTATCAACAGTAAAAATCTGCAAGTTATATTTTTCGGCACAACAAGCCAGTAAAATATCGGAAAGCGGAATGGTTCTCCCTTTGCTCCGCATTTCAGCGGCCAAGATGCCTGCTTTTAACCATACTTCTTTATCGATTTCCATATAATCAAGGGTTTTGAAAGTTTCAATTATAATTTCCCGTTCTTTATTTGTTTTAACCCCTTGTAAAAGCTCTGCCATTATTATTCCGTTACCGACTATACGATTTGCGGCAATCAATTCCATCAATTGATTTGAGATTTCGGATTTGCTGCGAAAGAATTCAATCCAAATACAGGTGTCCGCTATAATCTTAGATTTATTTCCCATATTCTTTTAATTCTTCTTCTTCTAATTGTTGCCAATTATTTTCAATATTCAATTTGCCTTGATAGGAAAGAATTTTTTGCAAACTCTTTTTTTTCAAATAATCTTCAATGGCGATGGTTATAGCTTTAGTTTTAGACTTCTCATGGGTTATTTCCATCAGCTTATTTACCAAGGCATTATCAATATTCAAAGTAGTCCGCATATAATTAAACCTCCATAATATGCTAAATCAATATGCCATAATTATATGCTGACAATATCTGTTTTGTCAATAAAAGGTTTAATTTTCCCCTGATTCCAAATCAATCGCCGGGTGTTTTTTAAAAGGATTATAGAGCGGATCACCGATCAGTACCTGCCGCCAGGAAAGTAAAGGGATCGTGCGGTAATAGACATCGATCAGCGGGGCTTTGCCGCTCAGCAGCAAGGGGAAAAAATGATCGGGACGGGGAAAGGAGTGCAGATAGGGTTCCTGCACCGGGCCTAAGGTGGCGGCTATCCCCTCTTCAAGCATACGCTTGCACCAAACCTGGCTGTCTTTATCCTTTAGAGTGGCGGCCTCCGAACTGGCGACATGGAAACCGACCGCTCCCCTTTGCCATTTAAAGGCGGCGACGTATTTGCCCCGTGAATACCAGCCGCAATATAAGGCGGTGTCCGGGCAGGCATTTTCCGGAAAAACTTCCGCATTGCTATCCATCACTACCGGAAGATGAGTTTTCTCTTTAAGAATTGTATGCAGATTTTGGATATATTGGTCATATACCTGATAAGCCTTAGCCATTTTCTTTACGCCATTCCCGCGGGCGTCCAGATAAAAAACCCCTTTCAGCCCCCTGTCCTCCGCCCACAGGGAATCATCCACCAAACGCCTGGCTGATGCCGGAGTCGGAGCATCCAGGCGCGCCACTTTCAGCACTTTATCCCGGATTTGTTCTATGCCGTGTAGCTTATCAAATTGTTTTTGGAACGGGTTGGGAAGCCATTTAGCCTTAACATACGGCTCAGCCAAAATCAGGGAAAGCTCGCTCTCCAGCGAGGCGGAGCTTTCCTGTCCCGGATCGAAATCCTTCAAGCTGTACCAGAACTTAGCCTCACCGGCCAACCCGCGGGCAATCCGCATAGTGGAAGCCAATTCGGGGGCATTTTCGAATGTCGCTCCCAAAAAGAACACCCTCAACAATTGATTTTCCATCAACACACCCAGATTCAGGATATTATCCATTTTATCGTTGGCTTTCCTCTCTATTTCCTGAACCAAAGGGGCCAGCCCGACCATACGAATTATGATCGATTCTATCTCCTCGACGTTTTTAGGCAGTGGGGATTCGGGAGGGAATTTTTTCCGATACTCGGAGGTTTGGGCCAGGGTGCGCTGGATTTTGTTTAGCATATCCGGCAGATTATCCATACCCTCTGCTTGACTTTTTTTGACGGGCTTAATTTGATTGGAGATTAATTCATCCAGGCGTGCGTTTAATTGAGCTAAAATCGAGGTTAATTCCTCAATTTTAGCGATAACCTGTTTTTTATGCTGCCGAACTGCGGGAAAATCAGCCTTGCTCACCACCAAAGGCATCCCGTAGACTAATAATAGCGCCGGATTACGCCCCGCTTTTTTTAAAGAAGCCGCAGCATTGTAAATGTGGGGATACAAATCTTCTTCATATGTTTCCCGGCTGATTTTTTCCTTTTCCGGTAAATCCACCCCGATTAGATTGATGGCCGGAACCGCTCTTTTTTTGGCATAATATTCGGCAACTTCTTTGCTTTGCTCGTAATTTTTGTTGTAAATTATGAGCAGATCGTTGGGTTCTATGGCCGAGGCCGGAATTGCCGTGTAAAAAATAATTATTCCCAATATTAATAATTTTATTTTAAGCATTTTATGGCCTTCACCGGAAAGTAGGGTGGGCTGTGCCCACCATTAAATCAAACTCACGAATACTCTAAAAATTCCCATTGTTTTATGGTGGGCACTACAATTTTACTTGCATTAAATACCCTCCTTATGAGGAAGTGTGATGATGGAACGGGATAATAAGTCATTGCGAGGCGGCTTTATCGCCGAAGCAATCTCTGCCCGTGCGTTTGGAGATTGCTTCGGCGATAAGACTGCCTCGCAATGATAATTTCATATGGAAGAAATATATTACCAAATTTCTAGCTCAGGCACGTATCTTGCTTATTATTTTTATATCGCCCAGCAATGTCGTGTACAAAACAGTAATGTTTATACCACTGTCAACGTTCGTAATCAGGCGGCGCTTATCATGAATAAAAAAAACCAACTTATTGCCGTTATCAGCCTGGCTGTGGTTATGGCCGGTTTAGCGGTTTATTGGCCTTTGATACCGGGTTCACCGTTATTTTATAGAACATTCTACACTATTCTACATACAGGCGTTAATTATTGGCGCGATGGCAATAATAGCATATTCTTTTGGCCTTGGGTATTCGACGGTATGTTTCTGGGGATCGGGATACCGATTTTGATTTTTCTGTTCCTGGGAACAATCAATCGCGGGCGTTATAACCGGAACAAGACGGCGGAACATAATGTTATCCAAGCTTACCTGAAAGACGCCTGTTGGCGGCTAAACCTCCTGACATTAAAGCAGATCGGCTTTCGCCTGCTTTTGGTTGCGGTGTTGCTGGTTTCGATGCAAATAGCGTTTATCCCGTATGTCGCTTTGCCTCAGATTTTAATGTCGGCCCTGCTTTGGTCTTTTCTGGGGTATTGCCTGCTGATCGAAATCCGGTTTTTGGTAGGATCCCGCTATTCGATACCACGCACGGCGCAGTTGATCGATGACCGCCTGGGAATGAAACAAGCCCTGATAACCTCATATCAAACCTTCGGGCCAAATGCAGGGGGATTACAAGCTTATCTGGTGGCAAATGTAGCGGATACATTGAAAATCAATCCGGTGCAGAAATTATTTCCCCGCCGCAGATTTTATCTGCCTCGCAACAGGCTGGTAAAACAAGTGGTTATGATAAATCTAGCGGCATTATTGATAAGTTTTTCCCTCCCGCATGCCGTTTCCAGCTACGTAGGAAATACCCGATTCAATATCAGGATGCTCCCTGAAGCCGGGGCGGAGGAAAACAAAATCAGCGCTGACCTGCGGGAGATCAGAAACCTGACCGGTATGCTGGAACGAAAAAAGCTCAACAGCGTTGATGTGCACCGAATCGATCGGGATATTAAGCTGTTGGGGCAGCAACTGGCGCAGCTTGACGATATTAAAAAGGAATTGGAACAGGTAATCAACCAAGGTCGGCAGATCGAACTTATTTTCGGAATTGGCCAAAACCCGGTTATCACCCCCAATCCCAATGAAATACAGCCACCATTAAACACCGCCAATCCTGAGCAGGAGAGTAAAAGCGCCAAAAGCGAAAAGACCGCCCCGCGGCCGCCGATTGAAGAATTATTACAGCGCTATTTAACCAAAAATATTGCCGACAATACAGAACCCCAGCAACTGGTGTCGAGGATGGGACAACAACCCCCAACGTTCTCCCCAGGCAAGCAGCCAATAGTCCCGGAGACACCAGTTGCCCCCCCTTTAATGGACAGAGGTAAGACCACAACCGGTTTCGTCGGAAAAGAACTGCAAAAAATCTCTGCCATGATTCAAAAGCAGCAGGATGAATTGCTGGAAATGATCCAGGAAATCGAAACCGCCCGCAACAAGGTTGAGACTCACCAGGACGCCGTCATCGGCGGCACCGGCGCATCACGAAATCAGGCGCAGGTTATTGCCGGAGACAAAGAAGCTGAAGAGGAAAGCAACGGCGATGAGTGGAAAATAAGGCTGGCGGGGCATAGCGCCAAACCGCATCACAAAAAGGTGATCAATATCGATACGGAAAGAAGCGAAATCACACCCCCGGAAACGGATGAGCAAAGAGCGGGAATTATCTCCCAAGCCCTGATCAACGGAGTCAGCCCGGCCAACCCGGCGACGCTAGTCAGTACGGCTAAAGGTCGAGGTACGGGCGAAGCCAGTTTGGGGGCAAAAAGGGGATTGGACAGCCGCGGCGGGCAGTTGCCGGATGGCCAAAGGCTATCCGCCGATAAACCGGGTTTTAATTACCAACCGGCGGCGCCGGGCAATAATGTCAACGGAAACGGCAATAATTCTGACCGGCGGTTAAACCGGTACCCAAAAAATTTAGGGGCGGGCCTAAACCGACAATCTCAAACCGCCAGGGAAAACCAGGGGTTATGGCCGGAACAGCTAAGGGACTTGGAACGTATTAAAATACCGTATACTGAATTGTCATTGCGAGGCAGTCTTATCGCCGAAGCAATCTCAGACGCACGGACAGAGATTGCTTCGCTTCCTTCGGTCGCTCGCAATGACATAAACGGTATAATTGAAATTTCCAAGTACCTAAACCATCCCGATAAGATTGCAGCCTCTGAACTGGCTTCGGCGGGAAAACTGCTTCGCAATGACATTTATTCAGAAAACGCGGCATCAGATCAAAATCGGCAGAAAGATTTAAACAAAATGCAAAATGCAGAGCAAGCACTCAATCCGGATTGGCAAAATGACCTCCAAAAACAAAAATATCTGGATTCCCGCGCCAGTAAACAGCCACAAAAGCCGGGGGAAAACAACCCTCCCGGCAATACACTTACCGATTTCCTCAAAGACCTGAAATTAGACCATTCCCATCCGCAAGTTCAAGCCAATATGCAGGAGAGCATTAATAAATTAGACCCCGATTTACAAAAAATTATGCAGCAAACCCTGAATCAAATGCAAGAATACCGGCAATCTAGTCAAAATAAAGCCGAGCAGAATAATTTGAGGAAGGAAGGTAATTTAAAGGCCGACAAAAACCTTTATAAAGACATGAATCTGAATGATCCCGACAATCCCATGCCAAAGCAGTCGAATCTGCGGGGAAATATTAATGAACCGAATTTCCGGGATGCCATGAATCGAACGCAGGAATATCGGGAATACAGTCAACAGAATGAGAATCAAGATGTAACGAACGACAACAACTTAAAGGCTCAAAAAAATATCCGCCGACAGAATGCGCATCCCGATACCGGCCAGCCTAAATCAGAGCCAACGCTGGATTTAATCCGTCAGTTGGACAAAAAAGCGAGCGAAGGGGGAAATTCGGTTCAACAATTACAGAACTTGTGGCAAAATTTAGAACAATTCGCTGAGACTTCCACAGCCGATACCGATTTAAAGCGCCGGGGGGGTGAAATTATGCAAAAGTTAGCAGCAAAAAGCCAAATGCAAAACACGGAAAGCGACCAGTACAACCAGGATGTCCCCAAAAATCGCAGTTTATCGCAATCAAACCGGGACAATGCGGATGAAAACCTGAGAGCGGAACTTAAAGGTTATCTTAAATCCGCTGCGGAAGCTCTCAGCCAGCAAAACCATATGGAACATAATTTAAGGCAGGAAAACGATAAAAATTCAGAACGGCAATTATCCAAAAATAATCCATTGAAAGAATTAGCTCAGCGTGACCAAACCAATGCAGGTCATGGCAGAGGTTTGTCCAACACAAACGAGGCTCAATTTTTACAAAACCAAACCAAAAACTTAAAAAACAGTTACCGTAAACTGGAACAAAATAAAAAGCAGTTGACCGACCTGGCGCAGGAATTAACCGCCCCGGCGGATAAATTAAACCCATCCGATCAAAACCTGCTGAAACAAGCGCAGGAGCAGGAATTACAAATATTGAGCAAACAATTGGCGCAGCTTGCCCAGGAGATTAAACCCGCTCAGGACTGGAGCCAAAAACTGCAACAATCGGCGCAGCAGTTGGCGCAAATCAGAAACGAGGAAAAAAGGCTGGCCAAATCACACCAACAAGTGCAGGACTACCAGACTTTAACCATGCAGCAGCAAGCCGAAGAGCGGGAAAAAATTCAGCGGGACATGGAAGATTTAAAGCGCAAGACGCTGGAAAATATCGATAAACTGTCAAAGGAATTTTCGCAAAATCTGGAGAAGGAGAAGGCCGTTGCTCTAGCCTGGCAAAGCAAGGAACAGTTGGATTCCCGCCGCCGCCGAACCGGGGAGATTTCCCAAAAATCTTCCGGGAAACTAACTGTTCCTCAGCCAGGCCGTCAATCGGCTCAGGATGACAGGCAAGCGGATAACGCCACCGATACCGACGAACAAAAAGCCAAAAACTCAAAAGAAACCCTGCAAGCCAAATCGGCCAAAAATTTGCCTTCCTCCAATAACGGCGATCAGGCCAAAGAAAAAGACCAAATTTCCACCCCCTATGCCGGGCAGGAAAATTTAGCGGATGATGAGGTTTTTGCCCAGGTGGTGCAGCGTTTGAAAAATTTGCGTCAAAATCTGACCGATTCCCCTGCGCCAAAATCAAGGGCTAATGCCCCCTTGCCGCGCACAAATCCCATCAGCACATCCAGTCTTGATAATAAACAGGTTACCCAGGAGCAAAATCTGCCCGAACGCTGGAAGCTGACCCCCGCTGAGTCAGGGCCATTATCCACTAAAAACGACCGCGCTAAAAATGAACCGCCGCATCCAAACCAGACCGTTTCCTTCCGGGACGAAAAGCAAACGAACCTTTGGGGCGAAACCCCTATCGATGAGAAATCCGGGGAATTTGGTAATTTTACCGACACCACCCCACATACTCCCTATGAAAAGGTAAATTTAACCGCGCACATTCTGCCACAAGACCCCAGCGATCGCCAAATTATCCCTCCCCGCTACCAGCCGATCATCCGCAGGCTTTTCCTGAGATAGCAGGGTGGGCTTTGCCCCAATGTTGTTGACTTAAGGAATTTTGTTTTGACGTTTACGTAGCGCAGACCTTTAGGTCTGCTACGACCACAGGGGTTAAATGCCGCGTTTGGGCAGGGCTAAAGCCCTGCGCTATGTCTTAAGTCAACAGCATTGGGGCTGTGCCCACCATTTTAAACTATTCCTGGCTATATTTGACCGGCATAAATAATGTTAGGCCAATGGGCACCACCCTACAAAGAAATTTTATGGCCGTTTATTCCTTAACCGCATAAACAAACAGACAAAACCCCCATAATTTGGCCAATTGATAATCCAGCCATTGTGGGAAAAAACGGTTAATCAGGGGAATGTCTTTGCTGCTTAAGCCGAAGGTTTTTGTTTTTATAGTTTTAAATTTTTTGAATAAAGCTTTTGCCTGATCACGCGTAAACACTTCAGAGTAAGGCGTTCCAAAGCCGTCCGTGCCGAAGGCCAGCCATTCTTCCGGGGTCACGTCAATATCCCAGCCTAAAAGCCGGAATCCGATTTTCTTGAAAAACATGATGCTGCCGTAATAGTAATAGGAATTTTTATGATAAATCATAATCACGATTTCGCCGCCGGGTTTGAGCACGCGGTATATTTCGTCGATGGTTTTCCCGATATTCGGCGTATGATGGATCACTCCGCAGGAATAGACGACATCGAAGGTGTTGTCCTTGAAGGCTAATTTCTGCATATCCATTTCCGAGAAACGCCCCGCTTGCTGATATAGTCCGAAGCGCTTTTTGGCTAAGGATACGCCGTTAAAGGTTAAATCCACCGCGGTTACGTTGCTTCCGTTTCGGGCGAAGCGGAGACTGTCCGTTCCTAGCCCACAGCCTATTTCCAGAAGGTTTTTCCCTTTGTATTTCGTAAAATCGACAGCTTGCGGCAGGTAGTATTCTATCTCATAGCGCTGTTTTTCAACCTCTTCAAAAAACTGCTTGCTGCCTATGGGGGAATCCGATGTTTTTGTACCGCAGGGACGATTATTCCAATAGTATCTTATTAATTCTTTTTGCCCTTCCAATTTTGCCATTTAAACTGCTCTCCAAACTCCTTTTATTATTTGCTGTGCCAGCCTTTACTGATATGATGCGCCTGTTGATAGAGTTTCTCATATTTGGCGGCTGAGTTATTCCAGGAAAAATCAGCGTTCATGGCATTCCGCAACAGAGCGTGCCATAATTGCAGTTGGCCATAAACGGCTAAGGCCCGTTTTACGGTTTTAACCAACTCCGCGGCTTTATAGTCCTCAAAACCGAAACCGGTACCCCTTTTCGCAGTCGGATCGAATTCCGTTACGGTATCGGCTAACCCTCCGGTATATCTGACGATGGGAATTGTTCCGTAACGCATGGCAATCATTTGCCCCAACCCACACGGTTCATATCGTGAAGGCATGAGGAAAAAATCGCTCCCGGCATAAATCAATGACGCCATTTTTTCATCATGACTCAAATTTAATCCAATTTGATGGGGATGTGCTTTAGCTAATTTGAACAACTTGTTATGATAATTCTCATCTCCGGTACCTAAGATTACTAATTGCACTCCCAATTTCAATAAATCTTCCGCCGCTGAAACCACCAGGTCTATTCCCTTTTGCTGCGCCAGACGGGACACCATGCCGATAACAGGTTTATCCGGGATATTTGCTAGTTTAAACTGATTTTGCAAGGCGGTTTTATTAGTGATCTTTTTTTCTACCGAATCGGTGTCATATTTCTGGGGGATGAATTTATCATGGGCAGGATTGAATAAATTATAATCTATCCCGTTGACTATCCCGCTTAATGAATCCTTGCGTGCCTGCAATACTCGCTCCAAACCATGGCTGTAGTCACTGGTTTGAATTTCCTGGGCATATCGCTCGCTTACGGTATTGACTAAATCGGCGTGCAGGATTCCGCTTTTCAGCAAATTGATTCTGCCGTAAAATTCAATCCATTTCGGTACAAAATATTCCCAGCCCAAGCCGGTTAAATGAAGATCCCAATGCCAAAAATCACCTTGATAAGCCACATTGTGAATGGTCAATAAACTGGCGGCACAATGGAAAAATGGGTCGTTTTTGTAAAGGCTTTTCAGGTAAACGGGAATCAGTGCGGTTTGCCAATCATTACAATGAATTATATCCGGACGAAATGCAAGTTGCTTTACCGCTTCCAAAACAGCCCGATTGAAATAGATAAAACGCTCCGCATTGTCCGGATAATCTCCGGCAGGGGGGCCATAAAGAAATTCACGGTTATAATATCTGTTTTGCTCCAGAAAATAAAATTTTACCCCGTCACTTTCCAACAAGTGTACCGAGGAGCTTTCGATATTACCGGCAACCGGAATAGAGACTTTGGGCAAAATCATTTTGGGGGCGTACCCCCCCTTGGTAACTATTTGATAATAGGGGAGGAAAACAGATACATCATGCCCTTTGCGCCGGATGGCCAAAGGCAGGGCGCCGGCTACATCAGCCATTCCGCCGGTTTTGGCAAAGGGGGCAACTTCGGAACATACAAACAAAATCTTCAGCTTGTCGTCGGACATAATTCCTCCTTATACCAAATAATTTCAAGGTTAAACCAGCCTACGGCATTATCTGCGCTTCACGTAAAAATTTTGTGGCTTCTTCCGGTGGGGTGGGGTTGATATAAAAACCGGTACCCCACTCAAATCCCGCCACTTTAGTCAATTTAGGGATGATTTCAAAATGCCAGTGATAATATTCCGAGTCTTTGTCATTTATCGGTGCCGTATGCAGCAAAAAATTAAAGGGCGGGCAGTTTAACACCGTTTCCATGCGCAATAGAAGATCTTTTAGTATCTGGGCTAATTGTTCGATCTCTTCTTTGAGAATATCTTCAAAATTAGATTGATGCGTTTTAGGCATAAGCCAGGTTTCGAAGGGAAAGCGCGGGGTAAAAGGCGAAACCGCAATAAAACGCCGGTTTTCCTGGATGACTCTGACACCGCTTTCCAATTCCTGGCGTACGATGTCGCAATAAACGCAACGCTCCTTATAGGCAAAATAACGCTTCGATCCCTCGATTTCCTCCGATACTCTTTTAGGGACGATGGGCAGAGCGATAATTTGGGAATGGGAGTGCTCCAAAGAGGCGCCAGCAGCAGAGCCGTGATTTTTAAAGACTAAAATATAGCGGAAGCGTTTGTCCTTTTTTAAGTCCAACATCCGGTCGCGATAGGCCCACAAGACCTCTTCCAATTCCTTTTCCGACAATCCGGCTGTCGATTTAGTATGATCGGGGGATTCGATTACGACCTCATGCGCGCCCAAGCCGTTCATTCTGTCGAACATTCCCTCTCCGCGCCGATCCAAATCGCCTTCTATTTGTAAAGCCGGGAATTTATTGGGGACTACCCGTAAATGCCAGCCGCTGCTATCCGGTTTGCCGCCATTTCTGCGGTATGCCATAATTTCCGGAGGGGTTTTATCTTCATTGCCGGGACAGAAAGGACAGAAACCGCCCCGGATTTCCGGAGCCGGCACTTGTAAATCCATCGGACGTTTACTCCTATCGGTTGCGATAATAACCCAACGGCCAATAATTGGGTCCTTACGCAATTCAGGCATATTAACCTCTCTTTCAAATAGCGCTAAAATTTATTTTTGAAAACAGCGTAACACCCGGCCTAAGGCCCAATGCCGTTGCAGCGTAGGGCATTAACCCTGCCCTCAGATGCGGCATTAGGTCATATGCCGTAGCAGACCTAAAGGTCTGCGCTACATAACCAGCGATAACTTAGTTTATCTTTTTATCGTCAGCCTCAGTATTTGGCACATTATCCCCGGCATCCTGCGCTTTTTTTGCCCGTGGTTTACGCTGCGGCCCGGTTTTTGCCGAACACCCGCCATCACAACCTGAGTCAGTTTTCGATGCGGAATTCCCCTTGGTAATCGATATGCTGCGCGGGAAAGGCGGGGGTTGCGGCGGTACTGTAGCGTTCAAGGCAATAATTAAAGAGATGCTTATCGCGACGCCGATTGCCAGCAGGGTCGCCGCCAAATGTTCCATTGGAGACGAATCAAAGCTGATATTAAGGGGAATAATTTTAATCAATAGTTTGTAAAAAATAACCGAAAAAACCATCGCGATTAAACAATATATCGCTAAACCCAATAAATGAGGCATATTAGCCCGTACTAAACCTGCAATCATCCCGGAAGCCATTTTATTCCCCTTCTAAAAATTGGTAGCGTTCTCAATAGAATGCCCGTAGCGTCATTGCGAGCGAAGCGAAGCAATCTCCATGCGTGCGTCTGAGATTGCGTAGCTTTTGCTCGCAATGACATTTCTCAGTTTTGTAGGGTGGGCTGTGCCCACCGAATTTGATGGCCTGACATTATTTATGCCGGTCAAAAATCAACCAGGAATAGTTTAAAATGGTGGGCACAGCCCACCCTACTAACTACCGGAAGCACATGTCACAGGCAAGATGCCTGTGCTACCGGAGGTAGGACAACTATGCTGACAAAGCGATTATGATCAGAGTCCCTAAAATCATGGCGACCATGATTATTTTCCCAAGCGAACTCTGCGGAAACGGGACATTGAAAGTACTGACGGCAGTAGCTCCCAGAGAAGCCCCTCCGCCGATGCCGCTGCTCAGCATAAAGGCGCTGCTTCCGCTATCCCCATCTTGTACAATATAGCCAATTCCCCGCCAATCGTCAAGTTGTAACATTTGACGCGGAAGGACGATAGTTTTACCGGCCAGAACCAACCCTTGCAAATCCTGATAAAGTGCCGGGCTGATGTCCATATCATGGGCGGTTTGTTCAAAATTAGTTCGATCTAAGGTTACCAGGGGAATATTTCTGTCCAGCGCCAAGGTCAACACTTTTATTGCCGATACCGCCTCCATGTCCTGCTTTTTAATCGGGTTACCTTTTACTTCCAAAACGACATGTTCCAAGGCCGAAGCTAAAGACCCTTTAAGCGTCAGAAAATATTTACCGGAGGCTAAATCTTTAAATCTTGCGGAAAGCAACATCTGGTCTTTTTGCACATCCAGTTGTACCCCTTTTAAGGAAAAGCTCATGGGGACGGTGAAGGCAAAATCCACATCGGCGCTGGTCGCCGCCAAAGATTCGCTAAACCCCGGCGCAAAGTAGTAAGAGGAATAATCGGCAAGAATTTCTCCCAGCCGCTGATTTTGTTGCTGATAAGCCAGAGTTATGTCATTGAGAGGATTAAGATAAAGTTTTTGACGAATACTGTCGGTTACATAAGCATTGAATTTTTCTTCGATCCCGCTTGCGATCACCTTGCTGTAAGCTAAATTTTGTCCCCAATTACCAGCCCAGGAGGCGCTCATCCCGGCAAAAATCAGGTGGCGGGCGGTATTGATATTTTCTCCTATCGTTAACTTGATGCTCAAGGTTTGAGGGGTTCCCATAGTGACCGGTTTTCCCATTTGGATATATTTATTTCCCAATAGTAAAAAGGGCTGCAATTTAATCAGATAAGCGGGTAAATTTTCTGATTTTTCTTCAAATTTTTTAATCAGATTGCCATCTATATTTTGTGCGGGAAGGTAGGCAATGGCAATCGATTGGCCTGCCGCTTCCTGTAAGGGAAGGGAATAATCGGCATCAGCCAGCGACAATTCCAGTTTAGCGATTAAAGCGGAAGGTAGTTGTCTGGCTTCGCCCTGATAATGATAGGTAAAATTCTTATCTGCCAGAGGAATGATTCGAACTTTATTAACAGTCTCTTGCTCAGGCAAAACAGAGATCGGGGAACTCGCTGACGGCAAGGCGAATTTCAATAAACCCTGAATCCAGGTCTTATCTTGCTCCCTAGCCGGAGCGCTTACCTGTTCGTATTGTTTCAGGGAAGGGTCTAAATCCAGCCAGCGCTTTTCCTGAGGATTATAAGCCTTTATCCAAACATGTGCTATTAGGTGGCCGGATTTAATCATTCCCGCCTGATCAAGTAATTGACAGGCGGCTTTTGTTTCGGTAACCCCCAGCCAATCGGTTAATTGCTTGTCGGATAATTCAAGCTCTCCGTAGACATAACGGGCGGGGATTTCCGCTGAACGTAATAAAGCGATCAGCAATGCCGATTGATCATAAGCGTTGCCGCTTTTGCTGTCTAAAGTAACTTGCGCGCCCTGCCACGAACCGTAACCGGGGCGATATTGAATGTTGTTATATACCCAGTGAAAGATTTGCTGCGGGTCATTATTTAATTGCCCGGCCAAATCTTTTAGCGACTGGTTTAACGGGGCTTCAAAAGCCGCCGCTAAGTCTTCCGCCTGAGGTTGAATGGGAAGTTGCGGCCAGCTTTTATTCAATATAGGATGGGTTAAATTGAGAACGGATACCGGCAAATTTTTCGGGTCTAGTGACTGATGTTTAATATTTATAAGGTGTTGTATCCGGTTTTGCAAATCTTGAACATTTAGCGCTGCCAGGGATTGATTTAATTGGGCAAAATGCTGGTCGATTATTTGTTCGGCTTCTTTTTGCCTGCTCAGCAAAATGTTAAGCTCTTCAGAATTATACTGTTCCCTCAGCCATTTTTCGCTTTGAACGAACTCCAGTTTAAATTGCTTTTGAATATTGTTCAGGCTGATTTTGTGTTGCTCAAGAGTTTTTCCATCTTTTAAAGCGCGGGATAATTCATCCAATTGTTGCGTTAAAAGACTTGCGGCGCTTTTATCTTGGCTTACTATTGCCGATGCCGTATTAATTGATAGTACTATAGCTCCGATAACTAAACCCAAAACTAAAGAACGAAAACGATTGCCGGCGTTCATTTACTGCGCCTCCTTATATTATTTTTGTAGGGTGGGCTGTGCCCACCAAATTTGATATTTATGCCAGTCGAATATCAACCGGGATGTAGTCCCGTGGCTTTAGCCACGCATTTTCAGCTTCGGCTGAAACTAAAGGCACGTTCATCTGGAAATATCTGAACTTATACTGAAGTGGGTTAACCATTTGTGATTCGTGATTGCATGGCTTTATGCCATGAAGATCAGCCCTAAAGGGCTGGGACTATGATATTAATTGATGTTTTGGCCTATCTCCAGGATACAAGGTTCCTGCGTCTGCTACGTTGGGGATAAACCCCAACGCTACTACTATTTAATGCTTGAAATGCCTCATGCCGGTAAAAATCATGGCCATGCGCTGTTCGTTGGCGGCATTGATGACTTCGTCATCCTTTAAAGACCCGCCCGGTTGAATGATGGCGGTTGCTCCCGCCTCCGCCGCGGCGTCTATTCCGTCACGGAAGGGGAAAAAAGCATCCGATGCCAAAGCGCTTCCGGTTAACGGGCTGCGTGCCTTCATCACCGCCAGTCTGGAGGAATCTACCCGGCTCATTTGACCGGCGCCGATTCCTAAGGTCTTGCATTCATTGGCGAAAACAATGGCATTGGATTTTACATGCTTGACTACCTTCCAGGCAAAGCGCAAGGCTTTACCTTCCTTATCGGTAGGCTTGCGCTCGGTAACCACCTGACAGGTTGACCAATCCAGGGATTTGTTATCCCGCTCCTGCACCAAAATCCCGCCGGCCACTTTTTTCAGATCAAGATTATCCTGCGGGTCGTCAAGCATTTCCAGCCGCAGCAAGCGCAGATTCTTTTTAGTCTGGAAAATATTCAGAGCCTCCGGGTCATAATCCGGGGCGATTATCGCTTCGACAAAGGTAGAGATAATCTCCAGGGCGGTTTCCGAATCCACTTTGCGGTTAAATCCCAATACCCCGCCGAAAGCGGATAGCGGGTCGGCTTCGCGGGCGTTAACATATGCCTCGGCTAAACTTTCACCTATGGCCACACCGCAAGGGTTGTTATGCTTTATGATTACCGCTACCGTATCGTTAAAATCCCGTGCAATCTGGAAAGCCGCGTCTATATCCAAAATATTGTTGAAGGATAATTCTTTGCCCTGCAATTGCACCGCTGAAGGCAAGCCGACAGTTCCCCGTAATTGGTAAAAAGCCGCCAGTTGATGCGGATTTTCCCCGTAGCGTAAATCCTGGACTTTGACCAGGCTGGGGTGGATACAGGGCGTTATTTTATTTAGCGGCAGGCGATCCGTCCCGACGGTAATACCGCTTAGATAATCGGCGATTACCCCGTCATAATCGGCGGTATGGCGGAAAACCTTTTGGGCTAAGGCGAATTTCCGCTCCGGGGATAAGCTGCCGTTATTTTCTTGCAGTTCGGTCAAAACAGCGGAATAATCCGCCGGGTCAACTATTACCGCCACATCCTGAAAATTCTTGGCCGCAGAACGCAACATAGTAGGGCCGCCGATGTCGATATTTTCGATGATTTTCTCAAAATCGCTGCCCGGAGAGGAGATGGTTTTTTCAAACGGGTAGAGATTGACCACCACCATATCGATGGTGGCTATATTGTGTTTTTTGATTTGTTCCAGATGCGCCGGATTATCCCTTTTGGCCAGCAAGCCGCCGTGTATCACCGGATGCAGGGTTTTTACCCGCCCGTCCAGCATTTCCGGAAAATGGGTTACCTCGCTGACATCTTTAACCGGTATCCCTTTTTCACGCAATAAAGAGGCCGTTCCCCCGGTAGAAATAATTTCGATCCCCAACGCTTCCAGTCCCGCGGCTAGTTCTGCCAGGCCGGATTTATCGGATACGCTAATCAGCGCCCTCTTTATTTGATTCATGCGCGCTCCCTCTGATTATGTTTAATATCTGTTTGGTCTAATATATGTTGATTCACTATAACAAAGGCGGTAACGAATTGCAATCCATTTTATTCGGTTGACGGTTGTCGGTTAGGAACTCGGAATTTTCAAGGATACCGTTTTTGAATCGTGATAATCACCCCCACCCCGTCCCTCCCCCATCAAGGGGGAGGGGGATAAATTCCCTCCCCCCTTGTGGGGGAGGGTTAGAGTGGGGGGTATGTTAATATCTTCTAAGTCCCTTAAAAAATTTTTAAAACCGACAACCGACAACTGTCAACATTTTTACATCAATGCCTCTTCATAAACCCCGGTCTGTTGAGCTGATCCGGCATACCGGGCAAACTTTGCCGCCGCGGGCTGGCGGAATCGGAGAAATGGACACTGTTATCTTTTAAAATATTATCCTTGATTATCAGATTGCCCTTGCCTTCCTCGTAGGGGCTGAAGGCGTTGAACATGTTGGAATAAATCTCGTTATTGGTAATCTCGGCATGAGCCAGGCCGGCCAGACCGATACCAACTTTATCGTTATGATGTATTTTATTGTGGGTGATTTTAACATCGGCGGTATTCCCCAAAGCGATACCCACCAGACGGTTTTGATAGCTTTCGTTATTCCTGACCAAAGCGGTAACATCATATCCCAAGCCGATACCGATGGTAAAATTACTGTAGACCTTATTGTCCTCGATCACCGGGATATAAGTATCGCTGAACACCAGCCCCCCGCCGTTATCGAAATCCTCGGCTGAGCCGTTGTTATAAACCTCATTAGCGCGAACGATAGGAAATCCGCCGTCTTTAGCCCCGATGCCGGATTGCCCGTTATTGTAGACCTTATTCCCTTGGATCAGGGGATGCGCACCGTTTTTGGAGCCGATACCCAATTCTTTATTATCATATATGATGTTGTTGATGATCGTAGCGGCGGAATCATGATTGCTGCCGATACCCAGTCCGTTATTGGCGTAGACGATATTGTTGGCGATATAGGGCGCGGCGACTTTCCCATGCTGCATGTGACTGCCGATCCCGGTGCTGCCGTTATGATGAACGATATTATTTATGATGATAGGAGATGTACCGCGGCAATTTATTCCATGGGGATGCGCCGGTTTATGGTGATCCACTTTACCCAGACCGGTAAGGGTGAAACCGTCCAGCACCGCTCCGTCCGCTCCTTCTACAACAGGCTTTAATACCTGCTTTATATCGATAATGGTACGCCGGGCGGCGGTATGATTCAGATGCTCTTCTTCCGTCCCTTCGCTGCACACTTTCACCCAGGGTTTAAGCACAATCGGATCATTGTAAGTGCCCGCGGCAACTAAGACTTCATCCCCGGCTTGCGCCGCATCAATCCCGGCCTGGATGGTGGGATATTCGGACGGTACTTTGAGGATTCTGGTTGGCGGCGGCGTTTGTGCCTGTAGCTGATTGACGATACCGACGGAAAGGCAAAGTGTTAAGATTGCTATATATTTCGACATAAAAACTTCCTCCTTTATATTTTCCCGAAAATATAATTTGCTGGAGTAGAGGCT
Source organism: Candidatus Schekmanbacteria bacterium (assembly GCA_016235675.1). Taxonomy (GTDB): domain Bacteria; phylum SZUA-182; class SZUA-182; order SZUA-182; family SZUA-182; genus JACRJN01. Next base: position 6,187 of record JACRJN010000144.1, on the reverse strand, counting down.
TTAGCCTCATCTGATGACATGGGGGTTAGCGTGCGTTAAAGTCCCTACTACACGATTTTATAAATAACTGAGTTTATTCTGTCATAGCTCAGCAGCCTTATCGCCGAAGCAATCTCGGACGCACGGGTAGAGATTGCTTCGCTTAAGCTCGCAATGACACTTAAAAAATAATCTTAGTTATTTATAAAATCGTGTACTACTGTTCACTCAAGGCATAGCTCTGAGTTTTAAGGTTTGTTCAGCGCCTTCCAAGGTGTCATCCCCGAATGCCTTTATCGGGAATATGGTGTTGAATTAAAACCAGATTCCCGATAACTTCATTTGTTTTAGTAATCGATTTTTTAACATATAATCAGTATAGGCAGCAAACTTAACCTTGTCAAGCAGTGCAACCAATGTTATTATAAACAATTATCCGCTGAGAGAAAAGCAATATTTACCCTGTATTTGTGAGGTAATCTCCATGCCCATAGCCTATTGTTGTCTCGATTGCCGCCAGCCTTTGGAGGAAAAACCCGGCTATTATCAGTGCCCCAAGTGTCGGCATCAATATCGCGTTTTTGCCGGGGTGCCCAATTTCAAGCCGGGGGAAATTTATCCCGGAGAGGAACGGGTACTGGAGGATTTGGAAAAACAATATGATAAGATGAGCTTCGAGGAATTTTTGAACTATGCCGATTCCAAAAAGGAGAAAAACAGCCTGCCTTGGGAATTGCGCCGTACGATGCGTTTTGAAAACAAGAGCGGGGCGGAAAAGCAAAAATGGCTGGAGAATTACAGCCAGGAGGTCATTATCAAGGCCGGGCAGGAACAGATACACGTGACCAATATCCTGCTCAGGTATGCAAAGGGACAGATCAGGCATGAAACCTGCCTGGACATCGGCTGCGGGCGCGGCCCGTGGGCGGTGATGGCCGCTAAAATCTATCAGCAAATTTACGCCCTGGACATGGATATGGCCTCGGTTATTATCGCCAAAAAATATTGCGCGGATCAGGGAATTAACAACATTACCTTTCTGGCGGCCTCTTCCAGCGCCTTGCCCTTTCCCGATAACGCATTTGATCTGATCAACTCCCAGGCGGTATTGGAACATGTCGACATTCAGTTGAAGAGCCTGGAGGAAATTCAGCGGATTTTAGCCCCCGGCGGCTACTTTGTGGGGGATTCGGTTAACCGCTACAATATGGTTACGCCTGAGCCGCATATCGATTTACGGCTGATCGGCTTTATGCCTAAATCTTTAGCGCACAAGCTGTCCCTGGCGATTAAAAAATTCCCCTATGATGACATAAAACCCTTATCTTACGGGGAGTTGACCGCTATGCTCAGGCAGACTTTCGGGACAAAATATAAAATCATCCCCTTTGTGGAATCCTTGCAGCCAAGCCTGACCCAATCGGTGCTAAAGGTCATGCCTCCATGTTTTTTGAAGCATTTTAACCATACCCATTATATTTTGGGGACGAAGTAGTATTTGGGATTACAAACCCCTAAAATTTAGTCCGCCCCTCCAAAGCATTCAACAGAGTAATCTCATCGGCGTATTCGATGTCGGTGCCGATAGGGACGCCGCGTGCTAGGCGGGTGATTTTAATTCCCAGCGGGGACAGAAGCCTGGCGATATACAGAGAGGTGGTTTCTCCCTCCATGTTCGGGCTGGTGCCCATGATTACTTCTTTGACGTCATTTTTCTCTACCCGTGTCATCAATTCCTTAATCCGGATGTCATCGGGGCCGATATTGTCCAACGGGGAGAGAGTCCCCATCAGCACATGGTACACCCCTTTATATTGACCGGTTTTTTCGATGGCGATCAAGGCTTTGGGGTCTTCCACCACGCAAATCAGGCTGTGATCACGGGAAGGATTGTGGCAGATGGCGCAGGGATCGACCTCGGTCAGGTTGCTGCATATTGAGCAATAGCGGATTCTGGTTTTGAGATTGATAATCGCCATGGAGAGTTTCTGCGCCTGCTCATTGGAGATTTGCAGCACATAAAAGGCAAGGCGCTGTGCGTTCTTTTCCCCGATACCGGGCATCTTTTTGAATTCTTTGATTAATTCCTGTAAGGATTCGCTATAGATCATGATTTACTCGATATTCTGTACCTGTTCCTTAATTTTTTCCAACTCGCTTTTTAGCCCTACCGCCGCCTGAACAAATTGGCTGTCGTTGACCTTGGAACACATGGTGTTTAACTCGCGGTGTATCTCCTGCACCAGAAAATCCAGCTTTTTACCTACCGGGCCGCTTTCCTTTTCAATCCAGTCCTGAAATTGCTTTAAATGACTTTTGAAGCGCACCACCTCTTCCGTGGCATCGCAGCGGGTGGCACACAGGGCTATTTCCTGGATTAACCGGTCATCGCCGATACTGACTCCGGGCAGATTATCCGCCAAACGTGTTTTGAGGCGTTCCATGTAGATATTGGGCAATTTGGCCAGCAGCGGTTCCAGGTTGGTAATTCCAGCGGATAAAAAGCGGCAGCGGCTCAATATGTCATGGGCGATATTTTCCCCTTCGGTTTTCTGCATGGCGTCCAGGTTGTCCAGGCACTCTTTTAAAGCGCCCTCCAGCGCCGGCCAAATCTCTTCCTCCTGCTGTCTTTCGCTGGTTTCAAATATATTGGGATTTCTGGCCATTAATTCCAGGGTGACGTCATGCGGCAGATTGAACTCCTGTTTCAATTGTTTTAAAGCCTGATAATATTGCTGGGACAGGGGGACATCTAACTGAATCGTCTGGTTTCCGCCAAAATAGCGGATATTTATGAAAACATCCAGTTTTCCCCGCTGATAACGTCCGTTGACATAGCCCCAGGCCTGATTTTCCAGGGAGCTTAACTGGCGGGGCAGTTTTATATTGACGTTGCTGAAACGATTATTTACCGAGCGCGCTTCCGCCTCGATTTCCAGGGTTTCCAGTTTTACACATCCTCGTCCGTATCCGGTCATGCTTTTGATCATTGATTTCCCTCGTTTGATAATGGATAATTGACAATGGACAATGGATAATTGAATAATAGACAATAATTAGTTTTTTCATTATCCATTATCCACTGTCCACTGTCCACTGTCCATCAACTTCCAGGCCAAGGCCGCCACTTTACGGGAAGCGCCGCTTTCTCCCAATTTTTCCCGTACCTTAACCAATTCCGTTTGCATCCGCACCCGTTCGGAAAGATTGTTCAATAATTTGCCGGCGCAAGCCGCGATGTTCTCCGGGTTTACAGCATCTTGAATCAATTCCGGCACGACCGCCTTTTGCGCGGCGATGTTGGCTAAGGCGATGAACGGGGTGTCGATCAACATGCGCCCTAAAAAATAGGTCAACCCGGCCACTTTATAGACAACCACCATGGGAACGCCGATTAAAGCGCCTTCTAATGTAGCCGTACCGGAAGCGACGATAATCAGGTCGGCTTCCTTCATCGCTTCCCGCGCCTGCCCGTGTAATAGTTTCAAGGGCAACTTATAGCTTAAGCTTATGCGCTCGATTTCCTCAAAATCAAGACCGGGGGCGACAGGCAGGATAAATTCCAAATCCGAATTCTGTTCCCATAAAATCCTGGCCGCATCCAGCATCGGTTTCAGCAAAAAATGTATTTCGTTGCGGCGGCTTCCCGGCAGCAGCCCGACAATTCGACCTTCCCCGTGGTTGACAATCCGCTCCTTAAATTGGGCGGATGGGATGGTTTCCAGCAAGGGATGGCCGACATACTCCACCGCCGCCCCGACTTTTTGATACAGAGCGGCCTCAAAAGGCAAAATTACCGCGATTTTATCGACTAATTCAGTTATTAATTTGGTGCGCCCTTTACGCCAGGCCCACACTTGCGGGCTGATATAGTATAAAATCTTAATCCCGCGCTTTTTAGCCGCTTTAGCCAATCGCAAGTTAAAATCGGGGTAATCAATTAAAATCAATAAATCGGGCGGGGCAGCATCCAATTGTCGACACAACCCGCGGAATACGGAATAGATCGTTTTTAATCCGGCGGCAACCTCCCAGACTCCAACAACAGACAAGGCGCTGATGTTGAAAAGCAGTTCCACCCCGTTATCCGCCATTTCCCGCCCCCCGACACCGATAAGTTTAACCTGGGGATTGGTTTCCCGCAATGCCTTGGCTAAATGAGCGCCGTAATGTTCTCCCGATAACTCCCCGGCTACTATCATAATAACCGGCGAGGGGTTGTTATTTTGATGATGATTCATGCAACGACCTGATAATAATTTGGTAGCGTTCTCAACAGGAGACCCGTAGCGTCATTGCGAGCGGAGCGAAGCAATCTCTGGTATCGAGCGTCTGAGATTGCTTCGGCGATAAGGCTGCCTCGCAATGACATTTGGTAGTTCGCTAAATCTGAAAATTCGGCACAGGATAAATCCTGTGGGACAAGACGTCATACAGACGATTGCCGGTATCGGTAACCTTCAGACACAATATCCTTTTGCTGTCTGCGGTTACCTTGTATTTTTCGCTGATGCGAAAGCCGATCACCCATACAATTTCCCCGCCGCTTACCAATAGCGGCATCCCATCTCTTTGGCTTTGCGGTACTTTACTGTCGATCAGGAAATTTTTCAGCTTTTTATCCTGATCCATACCCAAAGGCTGAAAGCGATCCCCCAAACAGCGGGTGCGGATCAGTAACGGCTCCTTTATCTGATCATAATCCAAATAACAAAGCTTAGGGGTAGTTTTATGCGTAAAATTGGGCGCTAATTCGCCGACCGCTGCTATTTGTGCCTCTATTTTCAAACCCAGATCGCCCAATTCGCTTATTCCGGGAACACTCAACGCATATTCATTGCCGCCAGGTGCCGATTGCGGACGGCTTTGCCGGATTTCCAGGGTCTCGTATTGCTTTATCACATAAATATTGCGAGGCAGATGGATGATTTTTTCCCCGGCATCCTTTTGCACCAAATCAAGAATTTGCCGGATATGGATAAAACTGACCGCCTGTAGATGTCCCGCCAGCCGCTCGATAGCCAGTCGACAAAGACGGCGCTGGAGGGCCGCGGGCAAGGTTCTCAGAACCCGGCTGTCTAAAATCACATGCTCCGAATCCTGGTAGAGCAATACCATAACCAATTGGTTGTTCGTATATACCCGCCAGAACAAATCCTCTTCGTACAGAATATCGGCTAATTGTTTTAAATTGGTTTGCAGGCGGGGATTGTAATCTTTGAGCAAAACCGGCATCAGTTCATGGCGCAGCTTGTTGCGTAAGTATTTGGTTTCCTGGTTTGACGAATCGGTTCTGTAGACATAATGCTGTTTGTTCAGATATTCCTCGATTTCCCGCCGGGTTGTTTCCAAAAAGGGGCGAATCAAAAGACCGTTTTGGGGCTGGATTCCCCGTAATCCTTCCGGGCCGCTGCCGCGCAATAAGCGCAAAATCATCGTTTCCGCCTGATCCTCGGCGTTATGCGCTAAGGCGATCTTGTTGGCTTTCTGCGTCTGAGCCACCAACCGCAAAAAACGATAACGATATTTACGGGCGGCGGCTTGCAGCGAGAGCTTATTCTGTTTACTTTTTACCGCGATATTTTCAGCATGAAGCGTATAAGGAATTTGGTGCTGTTGCGCCAATTGTCGCACGAATTCGGCGTCATTATCCGATTCTTTGCCCCGTAGTTTATGATTAAGATGGGCGGCATGCAGCCGCAAATTCAAACAGGATTTGAGTTCCGCTAAAAAATGGAACAAAGCCACGGAATCGGCTCCCCCGGAGATGGCGATAACGATGCTGTCATCTTGTTTTATTAATTGATATTTTTCAATAGTCTTGACGGCGGATGAAAATAGCATTCTTCCTCCAAGCAGGGGTTATACCAAGTTGCGTTCAAAAGTGTAGTTACCTGATCCCCGTTTTTACGAGGACAGGTTTATCAGGTTCTTTCTGCCCAATGAATTGGGCAACTACATTGGGATCATTTTGAATATTGATTTATTTCCCTAAACAGCGAATCACCCAGGGACCGGGGTCAAACTTAAAAGGAACTTTCTTGTAGGGGCGGGGAGACCCCGCCCCTACATTCCCTTGTACACATTGAAGTTCCTTAGAAGTTCGTAGTTCGTAGTCCCAGCCCTTCAGGGCTGAACTTCAGGGCGTTAGCCCTGCAATTATGACTCTCAATACTTTCGGCGCGTTCCATACGAACACACCTTTTTT
>JACRJN010000142.1 GCA_016235675.1 Candidatus Schekmanbacteria bacterium | reverse complement strand
GGCGTAAAGCCATGCAATAACGACTTATAAATAGTTAAATCTTCTCAAGTTTGCTTAAACGTTTCAAAAAAAATATGCTTTTAGTCTCAGCCTAAGGCTGAAAATGCGTGGCTAAAGCCACGGGACTACATTTATTATGTCATGTTACGCAATACCAGTGTTTCTGGATGTTTCGGCGTGTGTCACGCCGAAACTCTAAAGGGCAACGTGCCGATTGGCAAGGCTTGGCAGGGTTGAGATAAGAACGTTCCCCTTGCCTGTTTCGGCTTGGAACAAGCCGAAACATCAAATTTTATCAATATTGCGTAACATGAGATACTAAAATTAATTATACCAGGAAGAGGTTACCACCGATGAAACATTTGCTCATACTCTGTGCATTGATTGTCGCCGTTTTTTGCAGCGCAGCTTTTGCCGAGGTTATCGACGCCGAATTTTCTTCAAAGGTTTGGGACATCATCTCCGCCCTGCCGGGAAAGGACTCCGCAGATCACGAAAAGTTTGTAGATATAGACCCCAAAAGGGTGGTTTTCCCCCATACCAAACACCAAACCATAGTCAGCGAATTAGGCCGGGATTGTTCTTTCTGCCATCACGATCAAAAGAACGGGAAAGCCCCGGTAGCCTGCCGCAATTGCCACGCCAAACGCCAGGTGGAATCCAAAGGCAAGTATGCGCGGGTGGGACAAAAATTAAACATGAAGCATATTTATCATTTCTTCTGCGGGGAATGCCATAAAAACTTAATCAAACGCGGCAATAAAGGGCTGAACACATCGCCTGCCCATATCCCCAGCAAATGCCATCATTGTCATATGCAAAAAGGCGGGGATTTGGCTAATTTCGAATTTTAACTTTGTGTATTTCTGGAAAATGTAGTCCCAGCCCTTTAGGGCTGAATTTCCAGGGCTAAAGCCCTGGGACTACGGCTTCTTAACTGTCAATTTAACTTTCACTCATACCGCTCGATCACATTAAAAAGAATATCCCGCTCCACCGGAATCCGTCCGGCATCGCGGATTAAGCCAATCATGGTTTCCTTATCGGTGATTTTCAAGGTTCCGCCGCCGGAGGAATGGATAATCCGCCCCTTTTGGCGCAGGCCGTTCAAATCATCGGCGCCGAAGGATAAAGCCAGTTGCGCTCCGGGCAATCCTAAATGCGACCAATAGGCGCGGATATGTTTGAAATTATCCAGAAAGATGCGGCTGACGGCGATCATCTTTATATCGTCATAACCGCTGGTGTGCGGCAAATGCTCCAGGGTACAGCTAAAGGGCAGGAAATGGGTAAACCCGCCCGTGCGGTCTTGTACTTCCCTCACTGCCTGCAAATGCTCGATGCGCTCAGTAATTGTTTCTCCCACTCCATAGAGCAGACTGGCATTGGAAAATATTCCCTGCCGGTGAGCCACCTCCATAATCTGGAGCCAGCGCTGTCCGCTGATTTTGTGTGTGCAACCTAGTTGTTCTCTAATCCGCGGGCTGAAAATCTCCGCTCCGCCGCCGGTAATGGCGGATAATCCGGCCTCTTTCAAAATCGAAAATACCAATTCCTCCTCCATATTCTCCAACCGGCAGAAGTGATCGATCTCAACAGGAGAGAAGCCTAAAATCTTGACCTGCGGCACTTGTCGTTTTATCCCCTTTAAAACCTTGAGGGCAAATTCCAAATCCAAACCGGGATGAATCCCTCCCAGAATCAAAATCTCCGGACACTGGCTTTTCTTCGATTCTTTGGCGGCCTTTTCAATCGTCGGCAAATCCAGGATAAAGGCATCGGGATCTTGCTGATTGCGCCGGAAGGTACAATAGCGGCAATGGTGGACACAAATATTGGAATAACAGATATGATAATTACCCACAAAGGTCACGGCATCCCCGGCCCGCTTTTGCCGCAGTTTATCCGCCAGATAGCCCAAACCGAGGATGTCTTTGGTTTCGAATAAATCAAGCGCTTCAGCCGCGGATATTCTTTCCTCGTTATCCAGCTTGGTTTCTAATTTCACCAGTTTATTGTCCGAATATTTCATAACGATCCTTTCAACTTGCGTTACAATTCCAATAACTATCGGGAATAATTGTAATATATTACAATTATTCCCGATAGTTATTGTAAGCTTAACATGTTGCTACCTATAAGATACCATATATGATAATAACTAGTTATCTGCTAAACATCCGCACGGCAATCAATTTTTATGCTACGCATGAATATTGCATCTTATAAAATATGATTACCATGTTCGCTGTTTTGACAACAGCTTTTTCCTTAAAACGGTAGTTATTGTATGCTTACTACGATAACTACAACAATCACTGTCATATATTAAATCCAGGGGACAGTGTACCAGATAAGTAAATAGTCCTTGCCATCAAATTCTTCACTAAATGAGGGTATTTGCAAACGACAAGTTAAAACAGGGGCAGCAGCTAAACGCAAAAACTTAAAATACTCCCGTTGTATATTAGTGTGGCAATAAGCTTAACATTTTTATCGACAACCTCGATTATGCTTGAATATCAAGCGGATATAATAATTTTCAATTAATCATAACAATAAATTAAATGTGGTTACCGATTTTATATTCAGGCTATAATTACATAATTTAAGCACAGAGCCAATACTATAAGCTTATAATTAGCTTTAACACCGCATCCGGTTTCTATTCACCCTCCGGGAATCTCCTGTCTTTCCGCCTCTGTAAAAACATTATAATCACGCAGATTGTATTTTGATGGCAAATAATGATTTTGTCATGTTAATCGGAGGATTTATCAAAAAATCATTCCCTTGGGAATATATACTTTAAACGTTCATAATATTGTGATTTCGAAAACCAACAATTAACAGATTGACGAATCACAGTTTATGACCATCGTAAGTATAACATGACGTTTTTTTACAGTTTTTATCACAATAAATATTATTATATGGAGATAAATATCATGGAGACAAATATAATGGTAGCGACAAATTTCCCCCCGAACAATCCAGATTTGGGAACGCTTTGGTTTAATTCGGAATCCAATCAATTTTTTATGTATAACGGCATAAAATGGATTGAAACCAGGCTGGATGAATTGCCCGGATTATTTAGAAATTTTGTGGAACCGGATTCTAATTCTTTGACGGAAAAAACGGTACAGGGATTTTCCCTTAAAGCGGCCTAGGTTAAACAAATTCGTCCCTGCATCCGGCGGCACAGGCATCTTGCCTGTGAATTACAGATTGGAAGCCTGTGCCGCCCAAGGTAAGGCTACTTCCCCAAATAGCAGGTCGTAGAAGGCACAATTTCCGGAAACTGCCGCCGGCAGGCATCCATCCAGGAATCCGGCACCGTATAGTTGTCGGGATGATCCCGGAAGGCGCGGACAGCCGCGGCAAAAACTTTAGTCACTTCCCCGACATAACCGGCATTACGCTGCCGCCCCTCGATTTTCAGCGCCCTGATCCCGGCTTGCCACAATTGAGGTAATAATTCCAAGGTATTCAGATAAACATAGTTATTTAACCGATAACTCTTCCCGTCATGCAGCAAATAGCGGGCTTTGCACAATTGCCGCCGGTTGATGAGAAAATGGTTGCCCCATTGATGCAGTTCCTCCTGAGGCAGTCCCCCGGCAAAATGGGCGTCTTGCTTAATCTCATCGGGAGCAAAGCAATTGATGGCTTTGCCGTTGATGCGGGCGTAAATTTTATCGGCCTGGTGAAAGCTTAAAAACTTGTGAGTGGAACAAGTCCCGATAGTATTGGTGGATTCGCCGGTAATATAAGATGACAACTGACATTTGCCCTCGCAATTGATGCAAAGCGAACCGAAGGCGAAAGCCTCCAGGGGAACGTCGGTACTTTTACTAATCCGGGCGATTTCATCCACAGTCACGACACGGGGCAGAATCACCCAGTCGACGGCAAATTCATTAACGTAAAAATTTATCGCCTCAGTATTACAGGCTCCGGCTTGCACGCTCAAATATATTTCCAGTTGGGGATGGTTATTTTTGCAATATTCCAACAGCGCTAAGTCGGAAAGCACCACCCCGTCGGCTCCGATGGCATGAGCCTGATCGATGGCCTCAAAACAAAGCGCCAGTTGGTCTTTTTGTGGATAGCTGTTGATGGTTATCAGCGATTTGATACCTTTGCGCTGCAAATAATCCACCCCGCTGAAAGCCTCCTCACAGGAGAAATTTATTCCGGGGAAATTGCGCAGATTGGAGGGGCTGTTAAAGCCCCAATAAACCACATCCGCCCCGGAATCCGCTGCCGCTTTGAGGCATTCCAGATTCCCTGCCGGGACATGAAGCATAAATTTTTTAGCTTTTTTGGTCATATGGTTCTCGTTTTTGTTTCGGTCTGTTCTCAAGCCGAAACTTATGTAGTCCCAGCCCTTCAGGACTGATCTTCATGGCATAAAGCCATGCAATAACGACTTACAAATGGTTAAATCTTCTCTATAATTCAAGCCGTTCCGGGTGAACATGCCTTTAGTCTCAGCCTAAGGCTGAAAATGCGCGGCTAAAGCCACGGGACTACATTTTTTATTAATTCTGCCACGGGACTACATTATGCAGGGCAATTTGCTTTATCCCCAGACATATTTTTCCTCATAAAACCGGCCGCGCTCGACCGGTATGCGTTGACAATCCTGGATAGCTTTCAGCAAATCTTCCTGGGTTTGATAGGCGGGGGACACGGAACCGGCGGAGCGGGCGACCCCTTTATGGCGCTCATAAACCGTTCCCGCCAAATCGTTGACCCCATATTGCAAGGCCTGCCTGACCTGTTCTAACCCATAATAAATCCACAAAAATTTGATATATTTGAAGTTATCTAATATTAGCCGGGCAATCGCCAGCATTTTTAAGACCTCGGAAAAATTTAACGGCGGATGATCGCGTAATCGTGTGTTTTGGGGCAGGAAAACCAAAGGTATGAAGGAATTGAACCCGCCGGTTTCATCCTGTAATTCCCGCAGGGCGAAAAGCTGGGTCAGCCAATCCTCATAAGATTCCAAATGCCCGAAAAGGATGGAAGCATTGGAGGGAATTCCCAGTTGGTGGGCGGTTTTGGTGACCTCGATCCATTCCTGTATCGAAGGCTTGTGCGGGCATAGTTTTTGGCGCAAATCCCGGTTGAAAATCTCGGCGCCGCCCGCGGTCAGGGCATTCAATCCGGCGGCCTTCAATTGCAGCAATACCTCCCGAACCGGCAATTTCATTTTATGGGCGATAAAGGATATTTCCGTTGCGGCAAAGGCTTCAATCTGGACATCGGGTAATTTTTGACGGATGCAGGCAACTAAATCAAGATAATAATCAGATGGCAACGCAGGATTGATGCCGCCGGTAACCCGTATTTCCATAATTTCCGGCGCTAAATCTTCCAGCTCATGCGTTATTTGGGAGATGGTTTTGCTGTAAGCATCAACAGCGCCCGGTCGGCGGCTGAAGGCGCAAAAATCGCAGTGCCAGGCGCAGATATTGGTATAGTAAAGGTGGTAGTTCCGGATAAAATAGACCTTATCCCCAACCCGCTTGCGCCGGGCTGAATCAGCCAGTCGTCCCAACTGTACCAGGTCGCCGTCCAGCAGCAACAACCCGGCAAGCTCGAAGTCTATTCTGCGATTATTCTCGATATGGGCAGAGGCGTTTTCATAAACCTCAGGCGGCAACATACTCCCACCCCGGTTTACCCAGAAACCAACCGTTGCAAACCCCGTGGGGAGCGTAAGATACAAGCTGTTCACCGCCGGTTTTAGCGGTTAAATGTGCGGCAATTACCTGTCTGAAAACGTCAACTATTTTCCCGGTATTTTCCATCGAGGGATAGATTCTGATGGAAGAAATTTGCTTTTCCGCCAAAAGCGGTAAGTATTCAATCAAAGAATGGGTTTTCGCGCTGAGCACCTGCAAGCCGTCGATGCGGAATAAATCCTCATTTTCCACCGACTTTAACAGCATCCCTTCCGGATACTCGAAACAGATTTTGCCGCAGTTTTCACGGGAGCGGTTGACGGCCCGCGCCGTATAACAGCGCCACGACAGGGCGGTGGAGATATTTCCCCAGGCCATCACTTCAACCGGGATGCCGGATTTGTCGGCGATGTCGGCGATACTGTCCAGCGGGATTTCGAAAGAAGCCACCAGTTTCACCGGATGGAATTTCTGCATATAGGCGGCGCTTTTCCAGTTGTAGAGATTCAAATAAGGGCCGAGAACTATTTCCTTGTCGGTGTCCTTCAACTGATTGAGAAAGCCGATCATATTGACTTCGACTCCGTCAAAATAACGGCACTTTTCGTTTAGGCCATCCACCTCTTCGGCCTTGGTGCAGAGGGTCAAAGTGGAAAAATATCCCTTCTTCCCCTGCCGGTTCAAGGCTTGGGCGATATTCTTCAAATCCTCGTTAGTTAAAATCTCCCGCTGGTGGCAGATGTTATTGCCTACATAGACCTCATCTGCGGACACATCGGCCAATTCATCGAGATAAAACTCCAAAAGGCGCTTTCTTCCCCAATTATAAGGAGCCGTACCTAAGGAGATGCTTAATTTGTCGGACATGCCGCTACCTCCTTAGCGTCCTAAATAGGGGCCTACTGACGAACCCATTTCCTGGAACATTTCTTTAACGGCTGAATCCCATTCGGCTTTCACCCGGTACTTTTCCGGATTGCTGTAATAGAGATCGATCGCCTCGCGCATAATCTGGGTGGCGTTTTTGGAATAGGAGGAAGGCCGCTGACGTCCTTCAATCTTAAAGGCATGAACGCCGGCTTCGATGAATTTACTCAAGATGGAAAAGGTGTTCAAAATCACATAGTCGTGCATGGCGTAGCCGGTGGTATTCAAATCAGCGTTGATGAACTGCCCTTTGCAGATGTGGCGTTTGTTGACGATAAAGCTGTTATCCCAGCCGTCCTTGCGATCCTTTACCACCTCGCCGCCGCTGTGCCCCTTGCACTGATGAACCGCATCTCCCTGGTGGCAGTGCGGGATTTTATTCAAGGCGACGTTATTGAGGGTCAAAGTCACGCCGTCCTCACCGTCTTCCTTGAAATCCAAGAACTTAGGAGAGGTACAAACACCGGCGGTGTTGGTAGATTCGCCGGTTATGAACTGGGACATATTGCAGCGGCCGGGATAGCTGGTGCAAAGAGACCCCAAGGCGAAAACCTCAATGTCCACCTTGGTGTTTTTGACGATATGGGCTACTTCATCCACGCTTAATACGCGGGGCAAAACCACACAGTTGACATTAAAATTTTCCTGCCAGAAATTGATGGTCTCGGCATTGGCCGAACCGGTTTGCACGCTGCAATGAATGGACAGATCGGGGTGATTTTTGCTTATATACTCCATATTGGCCATATCGGACACAAT
>JACRJN010000143.1 GCA_016235675.1 Candidatus Schekmanbacteria bacterium | reverse complement strand
TTTGTGTCCTTCGTTTTGTCATTCCCGAATGATGTTATCGGGAATCTGGTTTTTTTAAACACCATATCCGTTCCCGAATGCTTTTATCGGGGATAAAGGCATTCGGGGATGACATGCTGGAACCAGTCAAAATTAAATGGATGCTGTACTAGGCAATTTCTGCTCATGCGCTTGAGATTGCTTCGGCGATGAAGCTGCCTCGCAATGACCCTTAAATTTAATTATTATTTTGTGGCCTTTTCCGTCTTCCTCAAGCGATAAAACACTCCCAGCAAAATCGATCCCAAAACCAGCAATATCCCCAGCTTTTCCGCCACACTCAGCTTAAGCATAAAATAGCTGAAGCCGATAAAGGGATAGAGACCGATTCTGACAAGCTGCCGCAGGTAGGCTCTTTGGGCGATGAAATCGGCGATGGGCGGGCTGTAGCGGTAGTAGAGTTTTACCAAATAGCTTCCCATTGCGTTGGTCAAAAGATACTTGTCCCGGAATTGGGAGAGCAGTCTGACTTGCAAGGCCATCGGGGTGCCGTAGGCTGCGGTGGCGATGAAGCAGCCGCCGCTTGCGCCGCCGTCTCCGCTGCTGCTTGTTTCTTGTGCCGGTGATTTGGCTAAATCGTTAGTGGAATAAGTATTGGATGAAGTCTCGTTGGAATAGTCTGATGCGCCGACGCTGTTAATCGCTCTGATGCGATAATAATATTTTGTTCCGGCCTCTAAACCATTGTCTGCATAACTGATTGAATCAAAGGTGGATATAGTGGCGATTTTGCTGAAGGCTTCACCCTCTTTTCTGCGTTCGATTTCAAATCCGCTCTCGTTATTGGCGTTATCCGTCCAGGTCAGATAGATTTGGGTACTGCTGACACTGAGTGCTGATAAATTCGACGGGGCCAGTGGTTCAGCCGGATTCAATAAAGCATAAGCGGTAAAATGGGTGGTTTGTGCCCAAACGAGTTGGTTGGCGGTGTCAATATTTATAATGTCTAAACTGTTCCAATTCTTTTTCGCGCTGTCATAGTAACAAAACTGCAATTTATTGGGATCGGCAATGGAATAGGGAAGAGCGATTTTTACCGGCTGGCTGAATTGCAACCCGTCCGGGCCGAAATCGACGACCGTGCCTGTGCTTTGTGCTCCGTTCGGCAAGGCGGGAGGGTTGACCACTTCGGAGACAGTAATCACCGCATCCTGTGCCAAAGCATTTTCAGGAATCTCCAGGCGCACACCACCTAACCCTGAGGAAGTCATGGATGTGGCGGTATTTTTCTTTACCAGACCTGAATCTTTTAAAATCACAGCACTATCCAAAACCGTTATCGGGCAGGCCGCCAAAGCTACACATCCATTATCCGTTACCTTTAGTATGGTAAGATAACGTCCGGCATCAGTAAATGTATGGGAGGGTTTAGACTCATTGCTGTGTGCGCTCCCGTCGCCGAAATCCCAGTCATAGCTGTAGTCTCCGCTTCCACCGGAAACGTTAGAGCTGTACGTGACAGGCAACGCCGCCGCTCCGGCGTTGGGATCGGCGGAAATGGTAACCTCAGGAGGATTATCCACTGTGATTTCAACAGTGGTGGCGGTTTGATTGCCGCTGCGATCAGTTACTGTGAGGGTGGCTATATAGCCGCCGCATTCGGTATAGGTATGGGCAGGATTTTGAAGGGCGCTGTCGGATGGAATATCATCCCGGCTATCAAAGTCCCAAGACCAGTTTGCTATTCCCCATTCATCATCAGTGGCAGCGGTAAAATTAAACGTATAAACGCTTTGCGGGGTTGCATTAGCCGTTACAGAAGGCGGCAAATTGTCCTGATTTCCATAGCGCCCGCCGTCTGCGCCTAAGTCATTACGGGTATGGTCTTTATCCCGGTAATCTCCGGCGGGATTTCCCTTATCGATACCGGGAGAGCTTATGGGAAGCTTGGGCAGATGATAATTTCCGTTGGCCGCATCGACAAACAGGTCAGGGGTGCTGGCGCTTTCCCAAAAACCATTATAATCCTGCGAAAGCAAACTGCCGCCGCTGTCTTTTAAACCATCAACAGTATCAGCGATTATATTGTTATAAATCACCGTCCCGTGCGCTGCATCGGTAGATATGGCGGTATGCCCTCCGACTAAGGTATTGTTAACGATCTGAACCGAGCCGTTTTCGATAAAAATGGAAGCAAAACCCTCCTGCGCTTGACCTAATATTACGTTATTGGTAATAGTTACCGAACCGGCATTACTCACCACTAAAGCATGAGAATCCAAGGCCGGGTTAAAGATTTTAAAACCGCGCAATGTGCTGTAATTGCCCAATTGTATTTGATAAAGATTTTGCAGATCGATGCTACACTGATACCAATTTTTGCCCAAAAGTTTGACATCGGCGGGGATAATCAAATCGCTGTTTACTTGATATACACCGGGGAAAACCTTGACAGTATCGTTAGCCTGAGCCTTGCTTAGTGCCCACTCGATGGTTTTGAAGGGTTGAGCCAACAACCCGTTACCATTATTACTGCCGCGAGAACCGTCGACGTAATAGGTTTTTTGCGCACGGAACGGATCAGTGCCGTTTTCATATTCCGCCAGATTATTATAGCCGTCGTTGTCTGAATCGATCGCGGCGTCGTTTTTTAGCATATTCAGATAATTATTCAACTCCCAGTCATCGGGCATCCCGTCGCCGTCGCTATCGAAATTATTGGGGTTGCTGCCTAATTCGAATTCCTTGATATTGGTTAGCCCGTCGCCGTCTTCATCGCCGTTTTTGTTGTTTGTAACAGTAATGCTGCCGAAATACCTTGTTTCCCCACTATCCGACATGCCGTCGTTGTCCGAATCATCCAGAGCGTCGCGGAAAACCACCATATCGTAATTATCGCTGCTGTTCATGGCAATGCCTGCTACATAAGCGTTCCCGGAGGCATCCACCGCGATGGAAGACGGCGCTTCCATCCGGTTGTATACGCTATATCTGATTGCCCAAATCAGTCCGTCGTTATTGGAGCCGCCGGTTCCCGATAAACTGTATTTTAAGTTTACGAACATATTGGCGCTCACACCGGTAACGTATATCGCCGAATCAGTCAATGTTTCCCTGACAGATGCGGCATAAGCCCGGTCGGAGCCCAAATAGTATTCGTCGTTATATTGCCTTTTCCACTGTATATTTCCGTTGGTGTCGTATTTGAAAATTACATAATTTTCGCTGCTGACCGTTGTGGTTATGGTATTTCCCAGTAAATCGACGGTGGTTATGGTGTCGTTTTCCATCGCCAGACCGGTTACATAAACATTATTTGTACTGTCGACGGCGATGGCCCGCCCCTCATCGTTATTTTTATTTGTTCCGTCGTATCTGTTCGCCCATATCTGTATCCCGTCCGGATCATACTTAATTGTGGCGTAATCGTGATTGTCGCCGCTGTTTTTGCTTCTTCCGGTAACATAGACATTGTTTGACCCGTCGACTGCCAGAGTGGCAGCCTCATCGTTCCAGCCTGTTCCGTCATATCTGACAGCCCAGAGTTGGGCACCCGCAGGGTCGTATTTTATGGTAACGTAATCCCCTTCGGCATCGTGGTTTTGCGCTTCATCTCCTGAACTCATCCCGGCAATAATAACATTGCCGGCGCTATCTAAAACTATGGCGTTGGCTCTATCCTTTCCGGCGGAATTGCAGTTGAAAGTACCACAGGGCCAGGGGTCTATCCCATCGAAGGTTGCCGTCCAGAGTTGCACGCCGTTTGTGTCATATGCGATGGTGACAATGTCGTCACTTTCGATTGTCCCGCAATCGGAGCAGCCGTCTTTAATATTCTCGGTACGGCGGGTAGTCCCGGTCAGATATACATTGCCGGAGGCGTCTACCGTCAAATCGCGGGGTTCGTCATCCCCGGTACCCCCGTCATAAGGTACAGTCCAAAGAAGCGTACCGGCATGGGCATATTTTTGCGTTACAATGTCATAATTGCTGCCGTTAAAACTCTTCCCGGTAACATAAACCCCGCCGGCATCGACCGCCAACGCTGCGGTAATGTCATCCCCGGAGGTTGCGCCGTTGAAAGTCACCGGCCAGCCGGATACGGGAACACCGGTTACGGCGTTATATTTTACAATGATATAATCGTAATCACTTGCGGTTGCGTTTTTGGTTGCTCCTGCTGCATAGACATAGGTGGTATCCAAGGGGGCATCGTAAATGGCGACCTCTGAGGCGATGTCGTCGACGGATGAGCCGACGGTCTGCACCCAATCGATTCCGCCGCTGCCTGCGCCTGCAAACACGTAAGCCGGTACACTAATCAGAAAACCGGCCAAAAACAGTAGCACCATGTTTATTCTTATTCTGAAAGACATAAATACCTCCGTTGGAGTAGGGACTTCTATCCCGTCACGCCGCACATTTACCTTTGATGTTTCGGCGTGGGAACACGCCGAAACATCGAGATTTCCCCGCCGTAGTGCCAGGGCTTTAGCCCTGGAAATTCAGCCCTAAAGGGCTGAGACTACTACGCTACGCTACTAAATTCTTTCATTTAATTAAACCATATCTTTTTTATATGTGCAAGGAAAAAGCAGCTTTAAAATCAATTTGAATATTACTTGTCATTTTCTTGTATGTTTTATAACGTATTAATACAATGTAACTTATAAGACGTTGTTCAGGCACAATTATTGCTCATAATACATATTATACATCTATGTTACTTGGGTGTCAATATGGGCAATATTTTAATTACCGCACTAATCGCGATCTTATTGTTGATTTCTCCCACTCCCTGCCAAGCTTGTTGGGGCACCAGACCCCTGGCTATGGGCGGGGCTTTTAGCGGTGTGGCGGATGACGGCAACGCCATTTATTGGAATCCGGCGGGGCTGGCTTTGTCCGGACAGGTGCAAATCAGCACTATGCATAATATCGGCGCTGCTAACGATTCCAATTATGATCAGTATGTGGGGATGGTCATCCCAACCGGCAATTACGGTGCGCTGGGGTTGGCTTATGTCTATAATAAAGATTTCCTCTATCGTTTGAACGGCAGGAAATATGGGTTTTTAAGGGATGAATATTGGCAGATAGGTTATGGAATTTTTCTGGATAAAGATAGAAGTGTTTCCCTGGGAATGAGTTTTAAGGCGGTGGCTACGGAGAGAAATACCGGTGTCAGGGTTGTGGAAAATGATTGGTATGATCTGGATTTCGGCGGGATGTGGCTTTTCGGAAAGACTATGGGGAAAAGTAAAATGTTTTCCTTAGGTTTTTTATTGCAGAATGCCAGCGAAGCACAATTTATGCGCAAGGATTCCGCTGCGGAGATGATCCGTAATCTTCGCCCCGGTTTAAGCTTTAGGCCAGATGAAAAGACGGTTTTATCTGTCGAGCTTTATGATGCCCTGGGAAAAACCAAAAACAGCAGCGAAGATGTAAGCCGGGATGTAAGACTGGGGATCGAACGCCAGTTTACGGATTATTTTGTCCTGCGCGCCGGGGTTTATCATGTAAATAACGATATTTACAGAGCTTATACCGGCGGCATCGGGATTAAACCGTTTCAGCGTTGGGACATCGACCTGGAATTGGAGTGGACTATCATGCTTTGGGACAAGAGCCGCACTTATACCCATTTTGCCGGGGTGGTTTACCGCTATTGACTGAAAATAGTATGGATGTTACCGGGGTCTTCTATTGAGAACGCCGCTAAATTTTTACATCCATCCTGGGTTATGAGAGTGTTCACCTAAAGATAGATATTTATATATTTTAAAAACGTAGTCCCGTGGCTTCAGCCACGTATTTTCAGCCCCTTAGGGCTGCAAAAAAAGGTATGTTCGTATGGAACGCGCCGAAAGTATTGAGAGTCATAATTGCAGGGCTAACGCCCTGAAGTTCAGCCCTGAAGG
>JACRJN010000019.1 GCA_016235675.1 Candidatus Schekmanbacteria bacterium | reverse complement strand
TTAAAATACCGTATACTGAATTGTCATTGCGAGGCAGTCTTATCGCCGAAGCAATCTCAGACGCATGGGCAGAGATTGCTTCGCTCACCTAAAGGTCGCTCGCAATGACATAAACGGTATAATTGAAATTTCCAAGTCCCTAAGCGAACGGTATTGCGTTTAATCATTCTATTTAATATAACAAGTGTCGGGGGGAAAATCAAGAATAATGGACAATTGATAATTGATAATGGACAATGATTTTTAATTATTCATTATCCATTGTCTATTATCAATTATTTTTTACCTCCCTTTCGGGAAATCATCCGGCGTTATTATTTGCACCCCGGCGGGGGGGATAAATTCAAAATTATCGGCGTTCAATCCTGGATTGATTTTAAGGTTGCTCAAGCTGATAGTGGTGACATTGCCGTAAAAATCATACAAAACAAAACGTTGCGTCAGATAATCGCTAAAACCTACAGTCAATAAAATATGGGTGAAGGTTACCTGCGGTTTACGGGGAATCAATTTCAACTCATAGCCCTTGCCTTCCTGGGGAGGTGCGGCAAATTCCAGTTTAAAATCTTTATCGATATTTCCCATTCCGCTCATGAAGGTTACCGCCAAATGCGAATCAAGAGCCTGTCCGGCTGGCTGCTGAATGACCTGCTTATTTTCCGGCGTATACCACCAAAGATTTTTTTTGTCCAGGATTATCAATTGTTTTTCCGGGTTAAGGTAATCCCATCGCATCAGGCCGGGTTTTTTCATGTAGACCTTGCCTTGGGATTTTTGCTTTTTCTGGATGGTTTTACTGAAGGCTTCCTGGGTAAAATCCGCTTCCATATCCTGAATTTTTTCGTATTGCTGCTGAATATTGGTTACAACCTGATTTATGTCTGTAGCCGCAAAAACGTTTCCTGTCTTTAATACCAACAAAACAAATAAAGCTATGATGACCGCAATAATATAAAAGAAAAAATATCCCGGTAGATGAATATCAAAGATGGTAACCCCTTTAGTCAGTTCCGTACCGCGGCGTCTGCTCCAAATATTGCCCGGAGAAAAAAATCCCTCCACCCAATAGTAAAACCTGTATAGCAGACCGAATTTATTGAGGAATCTCTTTTCCCTTCCGTTTGCCTGGGGCTTGACCCGCGCTTTTTTCTTCGGGTCAAGTGAAAAATATTCGTCGCTCAGGTTGTCCATTATTGTTCCCCCTCTGCTGACTTTAGTAAAACCTTGCGCGGTTTGCCGGCGACGGAGGGGCCGACCACCCCATCCCGCTCCATCACTTCCACCATGCGCGCCGCCCGGTTGTAGCCGATGCGGAAACGACGCTGGATATTGGAAATGGAAGCCTGACCGGTTTTGATCACCAAATCCACCGCCTCGTCATAAAATTCGTCATATTCATCGAAGACCGCATCCGCCCCCTCGCGGTTATCCTCGCTTAAGATTAAATCCTGATATTCGCTGGAAGTCTGCCAGGGCTGATTTTCCGCCACCGGGGCCTGCTCTTTTAAGAACTCCACTATGGCTTTAACCTCATTTTCGCTGACCATCGCTCCGTGGATACGCTCTTGCAATGAGGTATGGGGTGGAATAAACAGCATGTCCCCTTTGCCCAGTAATTTTTCCGCCCCGTTCACGTCCAAAATGGTACGGGAGTCGATTTTGGAAGCCACCCGGAAGGAAATCCGGCAGGGGAAATTGGCTTTGATAACCCCGGTGATGACATCCACCGAGGGGCGCTGCGTCGCCACAATCAAATGAATGCCCACCGCCCGCGCCATCTGCGCTAAGCGGGTAATCAGGGTTTCGATGTCTTTGGCCGCCATCAGCATCAAGTCGGCGAACTCATCAATAATAATTACGATAAATGGCAGGGGCTGGGGCGGCTCGGCGTCCGGATGCCTGGCGGGGAATTCCGCCACATAGTTGTTGTATTGATCGATATTGCGCACACCGGCGTCGGCTAACATCTGATAGCGGTTTTCCATCTCCCGCGTCGCCCAGTGCAAGACCGCCGCCGCTTTCTTAGGATTGGTAACGACCGGCCCCAACAGATGGGGAATGCCGTTGTAAATCCCCAATTCCAGCATCTTGGGATCGACCATCACAAAGCGCACCTCGTTGGGGGTGGCCTTATACAGGATGCTGCAAATAACGGTATTGAGCGCCACGCTTTTACCCGATCCGGTCGCTCCGGCGATCAATAAATGGGGCATTTGTGCCAGATTGGTGACATACGGGGTGCCCTCCGTATCTTTACCCAAAGCCAAACTCAGACAGGATGCAGCGCTCTGAAATTTATCCGCCGCTAACACCTCCCGCAGATAAATCACCTGGCGCTTTAGATTGGGTACCTCGATCCCCACTACCGCCTTGCCGGGAATGGGAGCGACGATCCGCACCGATACAGCTTTGAGCGCCAGCGCCAAATCATCGGATAAGTTCACGATTCTGTTGACTTTGATACCGGGCGCCGGTTCGAATTCATAACGGGTGATGACCGGGCCTAAATGCACCTGGACAATCCGCCCGTCGACACCGAAATCCCGCAGTTTACTTTCTATGGTATTGGATTTATCCAGGACGCCTTGCCGCACCTCTTCCAAAGATACCGGTTTGGGCGCTTCCAGTAAAGATAAATCCGGCAGCCGGAAAGAACCGCTCAGGGGCGACATCTGCGAATCCAGCAGCAGTTCTTCCTGGTTTTCCTGTTCCTTTTTAGGCAAAATGACGGCGGGCGCGGCAACAGGTGAATTAATTACCGGCGGCGGTTTTTCGATTTCTTCCTTAACCTCTTTAGTCTCCGGCTCAGTTTTGCCGGTAAGGATTTTGGGCAGCGGGGCGGATGGGCGCTCGGTTTTCTTTTCCGGTTTTACTGTTGGATCGGATGCGCCTTCAATTTTCAGTGTCGGAGGGAAAAGATTTTGTACCGCCTGACTGATTCGAGCAAACAAATTATACACCGCGGTAAACAATTGCCGCAAAGAGAGATCGGTAATCAGCATCAAAGAAATTAAAAAGGCGGCGACAACGATTAAATAGGCGCCCCAGGTGTTAAAATAAATTTTTAAGCCGGTGCTGAGCCAGCCGCCTAAAACGCCGCCCAGCAGAAGATGATTAAATTTGCCCAGGGCAAGTGGTTGCGGAGCGATCAGTGCAAGCAGGGCGGAAAAGAAAAGCAGGGCCAGCAGCGCGCCGGCAAAACGAATACCGCGGATACAGCGATCGGTGGGCAGGAAACAGTTCAAGGCCAATAAAAAGACGGGGACGGGGATTAAATAAGCCAGAAAACCCATGACTTGAAAAAGCTGATCCGCCAAAAACGCTCCGACGCTTCCGGCTAGATTTTGCTGGGAACCTCCGATTAAATTGGCGCTTTCATCGGCGGGGGAGTAAGAAAAGAGACTGATAACGGTAAAGGCGGTTAAGACAAACAGAAATAGCCCCAAAATTTCCAATCTTAATCCGCTTTTATCTGATTTACTCCGTGCCAATTTCTTCTTCCTCAAAACGTCCCTTGTCGTTTATCGTCCAGGATGTTACCTCTATTCTTTGGCCTGCGGCGATCGCGATTATCATATAGGAATAGCCCTCCCAGGCGTGGTCTCTATCGAATTCGGAGGGGGCGCAGGGATGATCGGGGTGAGAATGGTAAAAACCCAGGACGCTCAAACCTTGTTTTCGTGCCTGGTCATCGATAAGCTGAAATTGCCTGGGATCAAGCTCATAACGGTCATGCGTGCGTTCCTTATTTAAATTGGCCACAGGGTGGGTAGCCAGCACTTCTTTTATCGGATCATTTCTGCCGGTGATGATTCCACAACATTCGTAAGGGTAGTCCCGGCGGACGTGTTGATAAATATCCTCCAATAAGTTACGGCTGATTTTCAGCATTAAAAAACCTCATTTAGCGCCAATACTGTTCACTTAAGACGTAGCGCAGGGCTTCTATCCCTGCTTTCGGGGTGGCTTTGGCGGGAACGAAGGAGCAGACCTGAAGGTCTGCACTACGTTAAGTGAACAATATTGCATTTAGCGTAGCATTGGGGTTTATCCCCAACATGGCAGACGCAGGGATACCCCATATGTCGGGACGGTGTCGCAATGTAGTTACCTGATTCATCAGGTACAGCCCGTGCTACCCGATAAATCGGGTAACTACAATATAGGGAGCCGGAAACTCCCCGCCGCCAATTTCTTATAAGAAAATATAACAGTAATTCCTTATTTGTCAAGCTATTTACTAATTTATTCAGTTACCATACCAATTTGCGTTCCTAATTCCATTAATGTCAACGTTCTACCTGACTAAGCGCTTTTTGAATTGAAGTATGCAAATAAAGCACATCTATTCCCAGAATAATATTAGTAAATCCCTGTTTAATACGCATATTCGCCTGTTGAGGATCGGTTGTAATAATCCCGCAGGGAACAGCGGAATTTTTACACGCCTTCAACACTTTTTGGATTGCCGTTTCGACTCTTTCATCATTTGTCCGACCCAGAATTCCCAAACTGCCGGACAAATCAAGCGCCCCGATTATAACCGAATCAATCCCTTTAACCTGAATAATTTCGTTAATATTCTCAACGGCGGTAATATGTTCAATCATTAAGATTGTCGTGATTTCGTCATTGGCCGTTTCCAGATATTCCCCCATGAACAGGCCATAACCTTGCGCCCTTGACAGACCGGCTCCGCGTTCTCCCCATGGCGGATATTTTACAGCTTTCACGGCATATTCAGCTTCTTCGCCGGAATTCACCAGCGGAAGGATTATCCCATCGACTCCTGTATCCAATGCTCTCTTGATCATGGTTTTATCATTCCAGGGGATACGAATAACGGTGCTGACATCAGAACCGTTGGTAGCTTGAAGCATCGTCAGCACATTTTCCAGGGTAAGAGCGGTATGCTCGGTTTCAAACCACAACCAGTCCAGCCCAACATGTGACATAATCTCCGCCGCTATAGGGCTGTTCATGGTGATAGTCGCCCCGATGCACACCTTTCCATCCGCTAATTTTCGCTTTAAGCTGTTTGGACTTCTTTGGCCGTTGGCATTCATATTACCTCCTTAGTTCGGTGTTTAAGCTGATCTCGACGTAAGTTACTTCTAAGGAACTTCAATGTGTACAAGGGTGAATGTAGGGGCTTTAGTCTCCCCGCCCTTGGTACAATTGTGAGTAAGGGTTTCATCCCCACCAGGGCGGGGAAACCCCGCCCCTACAAGAAAGTTCCTTTTAAGTTTGACCCCGGCCCCCGGGTGACTCGCTTAGAAGTGAGACTTTGGTAAAACGAAGTAAGTTGCTGCATAGTATCTCCTGGCAGGAATAAACGAGATAATGACGTAATCTATAGTATACTTTATCCGTATTGCAAAAGTAAACAAATTTGTTACTGGTGTACTGCGGCAAATAACTTGATTTATCGGAAACAAAATGATAGTATTAAAAAAGTCTGGAACCATATAGAATCTCAGGAGTTATACTTTATGCTTCAAAAATCCAATAGATTTCCGCAACGCATCAATTTAGCCACGCTGCCCACTCCGCTGCATCCGTTAAAGCGCGTATCCGGCCTGGTTCCCAAAACCGAAATAATCATCAAGCGGGATGATTTGACGGGGTGTACTTTAAGCGGCAACAAGGCGCGCAAACTGGAATTTTTATTAGCCGACGCCCAGAAACAAAAAAGCACGATGCTGATTACCTGCGGCGGGATTCAGTCCAATCATGCCCGTTCCTGCGCCATTGCCGGAAGGCAAGTCGGTCTTAAGTCGCTTTTAGTGTTGCGGGGGGAGGAGCCGGAATGGCCCGAAGCCAACCTGATGCTGGATTGGTTGACCGGGGCGCAAATCAAATATGTCAACCGGCAGGAATATTCCGACCGGGCTTCACAGCTAATGCTGGAAGAAGCCGAAAGATTGAAAGCGGAAGGGGAGATACCTTACATCATTCCTGAAGGCGGCTCCAATGCCTTAGGCTCCATGGGATACGCGGTAATGATCAATGAAATCAAACGCCAATTGCGCGGGAGACGCCTGGATTATATCGTGACCCCGGTAGGTTCCGGCGGCACCATGGCCGGTTTGGTGATGGGGACACAATTGTTCAAATTGCACGCCAGGGTTATCGGCATCAATATTTGCGCCAACGCTCACCTATTTGTCGAACGGGTAAAGGGCATAATCCGTGAAGCCAAAGAGACGCTGGATTTGACCGTTTACGAAGACGGCAACTGGGAAATCGTCGACGGTTACGTAGGCGAAGGCTACGCCGTCCCTTATGCCGGGCAAATCATTGATATGCGTACGCTGGCGGAAAAAGAGGGAATTATCCTGGAGCCGATTTATACCGGCAAGGCTTTTCACGGCCTTTTGAGTGAGATTAAGAATGGACGCTTTGGGGAAAACAAGCGGATTCTGTTTTTGCATACCGGCGGGATTTTCGGCCTGTTTACCCAATATTACAGCAGAACCTTGTTCGGGAAATAAATTGGTGGCGTTCTCAACAGGAGACCCGGTAACGTCATTGCGAACTTAAGTGAAGCAATCTCCATGCGTGCGAATGAGATTGCTTCGCTTAAGCTCGCAATGACGACCTTCTATTTTACCTCTATAACTACAACTTGGTATTAGGTATTATACAAGGGGATCCCCCCTATGTTCAAAAATTTCCTGCAAGCCTTTATTCCGATCTTTGTGGCCGTGGATGCGTTGGGGGTTTTGCCGATCTTTATTAATCTGACCGAGGGGCTGGATCAGAAAACAAAATCGAAGGTGATCTTGGTATCGATGATTACCGCCATTTGCCTGGCTACGGCTTTTGTTTTTTTAGGGCAATCGATTTTCAACTATTTAAGTATCACCGTTGGCGATTTTATGATTGCCGGCGGTATTATTTTATTTTGCATCGCCATCAACGATATTATCAAGCCGGGGAAAAAACGCCGGCTGCCCGGCAATGAATTAGGCTCGGTGCCGTTAGGCACACCTTTGATCGTTGGCCCTGCGGTGCTGACCACAATTTTGATTATTATTAATGAATGCGGGTTACCGGCTACGTTATTGTCTATTCTGATAAATGTGCTGATAGCCGGTTTGATTTTTAATTCCTCCGGTATTCTAATCAGATTATTCGGTGAATCGGGGGTAAAAGTAATTTCCAAGGTTGTCAGTCTTATTCTGGCAGCTTACGGGATTATGATGATCCGCAAAGGGATTCAGCAGATGCTGCCGTTGCTGAGAGGGTGAAAATTTTGGTAGCACAGGCATCTTGCCTGTGCTATTAGGGACACAGGCTGGAAGCCTGTGCTACCGGTTAGCCCTTACAATATTAATATATTCGAACATCTCTTCTATTTTCTTCTGCCAGGAATTATTTTGGGCAAAGGCTATTCGCTCCTGCTCTTTCTCCGGGGAATTATTTTTTAGGCTTTCTTCAATTTTTCTTACAAAATCGCGATAATCCTTCCCAATCTCATAATACTGGGAAGGAATCCCCTCAAAATTAACAAAATCAGTGGAAACAATGGGTTTGCCCATTACTAAATATTCAAATAATTTCAGCGGGATACCGCACCAGGAAACATCCTCGATTAAAAGGTACGGCAACAGAGCTACATCCAGAGAATGAATGTAAGCAGGGAGTTCGGGAATTGGCTTATAGCCGAGCAAGTAAATATTTTTATGGGGCAGGTTCTCCCAGCGCTTTTTCAAGGCATCCGACATCAGGACTAACGGCCCGATTAAAACAATCGACCATTCGGGGTGCGCCTGCGCGATATATTCAAACAAATCCAGATCGATCCCGTATTTTATGTTTCCTATATAGCCGATAACAGGCCGCTGGATATTTTTCAAATCCTGAGGGAGGGAAAGCGTATTTTTATTATAAATATCTAAATCTACGCCGTGTTGGATCAGGCGGATATTGTCGTTAAACTGCTT
Source organism: Candidatus Schekmanbacteria bacterium (assembly GCA_016235675.1). Lineage (GTDB taxonomy): Bacteria > SZUA-182 > SZUA-182 > SZUA-182 > SZUA-182 > JACRJN01. Next base: position 10,420 of record JACRJN010000019.1, on the reverse strand, counting down.
CTTCCCTTCGGCTATGCGGGTACTGGTGGCAAACAGCAGATTCACTTTTTTAGCTAATAATTCTTCTCTTTTGATGTTATGGCTGGTTTCCCATACGGAATGCTGGTCATAACAATAGTAGAGACTGAGTCCCTCCCCTAATTTCCCCACAGTAAAATAAGCATTGTAGGAAAAAAGCCAAAGGATGGTCGGTTTGAAATTGAGCTTTTTCAATTTCATTTTCAGGAAACACAAGAAAATCCAATCATTGATCCTGTTGAGCAGGGGAATTTTATCCAATAGCGGGATAGCCGGCGGCGGGGTTATCACCAGCAGGTTTTCTTTAACCTTTCTGCCGGGCTTAAGAAATCTGAAAAATCGGGAAAGTTTTACGGTAGATAGTTCGCTAAAATACCTCACCCTTTCCACAAACACCACTTCATGTTCATTGGCCAGTACATACGGAATATGATGGTAAATGCCTTTAAATTCATGATCCCAGTCGACGGTGGTTATGCAAAGAATTTTTTCTTTAGTGGCCATAATATGTATTTCTAAAAATTCCCCATCAATACCCGCAGCGCCCCTGCATAATGAGCGATGGGTTGGGCGCGTTCTATAAAAGCCCTTTGCCAGTTTTTCTCCCGCCATTTAACACTAAATAACAGGCTGATACTGTCTTTAACTATATATAGAACTGTTTTGATTATAGAATGTTCTACATATTCGGCGCCGGACTTGGCCGCGGTTATTCCGGTTGAATATGAGCGTTTCAACCGATAGCGGATCGTCATTTTGTGTTTCGGCACCCAATGCTCTACGGTAATTTCCGGATCATACCAAAACCAGGGATGTTGTTTATAAATCTCCCGGAAGAGTAGGGTTTCATCGCCAAATCCCATTTTCCCGCCGCACATGCCAAATTCTATAGGGAACCCGCCATATAGCTCAAGAATCGCCTTCCTGAAAGTCATGTTAGAACCGCCGAATCCATATTGGGATTGAATAAATCCTTTTTCCGGCCCATAAGCAAAGGTTTCATAATCATCCACAAACCAGGACGGCGGGGCTTGTTCATACCAGGGCAGAATTTTGCCGCCAACCGCTACTGTTTCCGGTTTGACGGTTTCGAAAGTAGCAACTATCCGTTCAAGCCAATCCGCCGATGCCCTGGCATCATCGTCAAGATACGTCACATAAACACCTTCGGCGTTTTTGTAACCGGTATTTCTGGAGTGGCTCAATCCCTGCTTTGGTTCGTAGATATAGCGGAAGTTTTTATACCTTAAAAATTCCTTTATGACAGCCTTTGTGTTATCGGTAGAGGCATTGTCAATCACTAAAACTTCATAGTATTCTTTCCCCAAAGTTTGCTCAACCAGGCTTTGCAAAGCCTGGCGCAAAAGCGCCGATCGGTTAAAGGTACAAACAATTGCCGATATTTTTAGCATAATCGGATGATATTTTTCGCTAAAAGACATAATTTAATGGTAGCACAGGCTTCCAGCCTGTGTTGCGGCATAGAATGAAAGCTCTGATTTAACCAACAACTTCCCAGTAATTGTGCCGTTTTGTGTGGGCGTTGCCCACATCACAGGCAAGATGCCTGTGCTACCAGTACAATTGAAAATTCTATGTCCCTAAAACCTTAGTCCAATCCAGAATATGGGATCGGAGATTATCCGGCCCTGACCAGCAAATGCTGTTGCCGCAGCAGGCGCATTCTTCCATCAACACGTGACCACTGTTGGTTTTTCTTAAAGTTATAAAAAATTCATTATTCCAGATCGCTTTTATATTATTTTTTAAAATGTTGCCCGACTGATAAATACCCTTCTCCACCTTATTTCTGAACAGCACCTCCCCGGCGGCGCAGGGATAAAGCTCCCCGTCAAATCCGATATAAAGGGATTGCCAGGGATAAAGGCAGGGCCGGGGAATGAATTTTTCTCCGAACAACGGCTCAGAGTGCCAATCCAGACCATACTTTTGGGCTAACTCTCCGGCTTTCGTCAAATGTTTATTGGCCAACTCCTGATGAAAAAACAACGATTCCTCCTGTATCAGGCTGTTACCCGGCAGGTCGAAATGTTTTTGGCGAATCTGTTCGGGATAAAACCGGCAATAGAGGATAAAAATTCCTGAAGCCCCGAACTTTTTGGCCAGCTCCACAAAAGGGACTAACTCCTCTGTGTTTCTTTTGGAAATGATGATAGATAAATATATCCGGCAACGGCTGCCGCGCTCTTCCTTTAAATCCCGCAACCGGGCAATATTTTCACAGACTTTATCGAATTTATCCACCTGCATAATTTTATAATAAGTCCCGCTTTGGGCTGCGTTTAACGAGATCGTCACCATCCCGATTTTATCCAGAATCAAACAGCAGTTTTTTTCATCCAGATTGATGGCGTTGGTAATGATACCGGTTTCGATGTGCTGATAATTATCAGCCACATGCTGGGCTATTTCCCCAAGATGAGGATTTAGCAGGGGGTCTCCCGCACCTCCATAACTTAGCGCCTCTATTTTATCCATTTGCAGATTGGCAACAATCCGGGAATATTTTTCAAAAGTTATCATCCTTCCCGAACTGCTTGATAAATAGTCGCCTCCGCACATAACACAATTGGCGTTACATTTATCTATCATCAAAAATGTCAGATTTTGAGGATGCGATCTGACTACGGGAAGTCTTTTTTTAGCTTCGAAGCCGGCTATAATTTTGTTTAAATGGTAGGTAATAGGTTTCATTTTTAAAACCAGCCGCGGACCAGATAATACAGCATCTTTAATTTCAACAGAAAATGATCGGGGGAAAAGGGGGGTTGGTTAAATATCCTGAGCAAATATTCTAACAATAGCTTATCTTTTGGGTTGTTTTGCAGATTTCCTAAGATTGATTTTATAAATTCTTCACCAGGGGAAAAATGCTTTTCCAAAAACTCCCTTCTTATTTTATCCCTGACCATGATCTGTTCCGGTCTTTTAAGTACCGTTATCCCGGTAGAATAATTTTCTCTCCATTTATGCAAATATTCAGGCAGATTAGCCAGTTTGCAAACCTCAGATAAACGCAATATCAGTTCATAATCCTGGGCATAGGGATAATGTTCTGCATAATACCCCTGCATGTCCAGGAATTTTTTCCTGAACATGAGGGAACTATGGACAAATCTGTTTTCAGAAAGCAAACCAGCCATGATTTCCTCGTGACCAATCAGGCGGTTATCTTTTCTGACCTCATCTCCCCGCTCGTCGATAATCCAATTGTTAATCCCCAGCACCCCTGTTTCCGGGTGGGCATCCAAAAAAGCGGCCTGCTTCTCCAGCCGGGCGGGCAGCGACAGATCATCAGCATCCATCCGGGCGATATATTCGCCTTTTGCCAGACTTAACCCCTTATTCAACGCACGGGTGAGGCCGATGTTTTGCCCGTTATCAATCAGCTTAATCCGCTGGTTGAGATACGAGAGGATAATTTCCCGGCTGCGGTCGGTGGAGCCGTCGTTGACAATCAGAAATTCAAAGTTCTGGAAGGTTTGCTTTAATATGCTCTCGATGGAGTCCCGCAGAAATCTTTCTCCATTATAAACCGACATTAAAACGCTTACTTTGGGATTGGTAGCGCTACTCATTCCAGGAAAAACTCCACATACTGTTTGGCCACACGATCTATATAAAGGTCCGGTCTGATAACCGGTTTATTCCACTCCAGCAATGCAGCCATTCCCCGAGCTACCAAGCGGGGGTCGGGCATGGGCGGTTTATACAAGGTCACTGGCCGGAAATTGTAGGTTTCCTCAAATTCCATAATGATCCCTGAATCCTTTACCAATTCCTTTGTTCCCCCGTTATGATTGCAAAGAACCGGCAGACCGCAGGCCAGCGCTTCAATCACAGAATTGGGGCAGCAATCCAGCCAGCACAAATGGACAAAAGCGTCCGCTCCCCGCAGATAGAAGGGTAATTTGTGCTGCGGGATTTCGTTTAAAAAGATAATATTTTTATGCGGCCCGACCGGCGGGGTCTCACCCAAAACCACCAAGCCGACATCCGCCATCTTCAAGCGCTTAAATCCCTCGATGATTGCCGCAAGACGCTTATGCGCCCGCCATTTTGCAGAGCATATTAAAGTCTTGCCAAAGGGGTATTTATATTTAGCGCCTGCCGGGGAAAAGGTTTCCGGCACCCCGTTATAAATAATTCTATGTGGTTTGTCTGCGTACCCAAAATGTTCAAAAAACATCTTCCTTGAAAATTCGCTTTGAAAAATTATTTTATCGAATTCAGCATATGCCTTTTTGAGGGGGGCATTTAGTTGTGTGTTATCTCCAAGCGTATGTTCCGTATCGAAATATAAACCATCCAGCCGTAGTATATTAACCTTATTGGGGTAATATGTACCGGTTATAAATGCCAGATTATAGTCAAATACCTTCGGGTCATAAATCCAGCCCAATTTTTTCAACTCGGATTTAAGCCGTTTCCCGAAAATATTAGGCCCCAGCTTATCCCCGCAGGCATTGAGATAATAGCGCCTGTGGTTACTATAATGATCCAGTTTACGTTTTATGGATTCGGTCAGCACAATTTACAACCATTGTTAAAACATATATCCAGTTTTATAAAAATAATTAGTTATCGCCTAACTATTTTTTGTAGTTTCTGGCCACAAAAAGAATCATATGAGATGAAAATAAATTCAACAGAGGAACTTTATTAATCGTACTTTTGTATGCGATTACTTATTAATCCCTTTCGATTTAAGAAACCAATCAACGAAACTTCATCTTTAATTCCCTTAAAAGAATCATAATAATGGATTCTTTCTATAGAAAATCCTGTTTCAACTAACGTATGGGCAAATTCATGTTTGCTTAAGGCATATTGATAAAAAGGCAAATGATGGTCATTTTTTCCCTTATAATATCCAAGGTTTGCCTTCAATTTTCTTAATGGGCTAAAATATGGTACAGATACTATAAGATAACCGTTATTTTTTATAACTCGTTTGGCTTCCCGTAAACCCGCCTCCGGCCCAGCCTGAAAATGTTCTAGTACACCAAAGGAGATATAGGCGGAAAAATAATTGTCCGGATATTCCAGACTTAAGATATTCCCGACTTTAATGGGGATATCAGGAAATAATTTGTTTACCCTTATTACCACTTCCTCGCTAAATTCAATTCCTACAATATCAAATCCTCTGGCCTTTAAAGCCACTACTATATCCCCCACACCGCATCCGCCTTCCAATATTTTCCCGTTTTGGGGAAGATATTTTAATAATATATCGCCATAATAATTCGACAGACAGCCGTTTCTTGCGAATTCAATTCCCGCATAAGAATTGTATTGTTCCCAATGATCCGCCCAAAATTCTTGAGTAGGCTCTTCTTTGAAATACAACAATCTGTTATTTCTGGCTATTCTGATTGTATTTTCCCCCATTGTTTACTCCATCAGTGCCAGATATTTATCGGCAACCTCTTCAATACCGGTAACTACAATTAAATTTTGAAACATTGCATAATTTTCTACCAGTTTATCTAACCGGGGAAATATCTCCTCGGTGGAAGTAAATCCAAGTCCCCCGAATCCTACCAACTCCTGATGCGATCCACCATTCAAATATAGAGTCGGCAAACCGCAGGCCAACGCTTCCAGCAGGGCGTTGGAGCAGGGTTCATTTTGACTGGCTGTTATATAGATGTCGTGCTCTTTAAGAATGTTGGCCAATTTTTCAGAAGGCTGGGGAGGAATCAAACGAATATTCTTAAAATCCCCCGGAACCCTTCCCACAAAGGTATATTCGAAGCGGCTCCAATCCAGATGCTCATCTATCCACTGATATACCGGGTAACCCTTTCTGATATTGTCTGACCAGGAGGTGGAAATAAGACGTATCTTGCGTTTAATATCAAACGGGATACGCCCCTGTGAATTAAAAATATCCGGGTCTACAGTATTATGAATGATTACCGGATTGACCGGCTTATAACCTGTTTCCACGATACGCTGATAAGTCCAGCCTGATTGCAAGACAGTTGCATAAGCCAGCCTTGCATTTAATTCAAAGCAAAGCTCGTCCAGGTCTTTATTGCTATCCCGGTAAAGAAATATCGGGCCGTCAACCCGATGAATTATCTTTAGCCGTTGCTTATCATCGTAAGCCTGCTTAAATTTATCTATATCAAATTGCACTGAATTGAGTATATAAGCATCAATTCTATGATTAATGGTATTTTCTGCTACCCGGATGCCGCGCTTTTTTAAAGCGTCACGCAAAGCCAACATAAACTGATTGCCTCCCCCCCAAGGCGGCTTTTGGAATCTATGCCATAGACAGATTGTTTGCCTTTTAGAGAACAAACGCTGGTTTATTTTATTTAATAGTCCCAGCGCCGGGGAAGGCGTGTGCGCAACTGACTGTTTATCTTTTTGACCTGTATAAACCGGAATTTCTTCAATGCTTTCATAGAAACGTTTGAATAAAAGCCGGGTGTTTTTTATGGTGTTTTGTTTTTGTAGTCGGTTGAATTGCGATTCTATCACGGATTCCAAATGATTTGTCTGAATATCTTTTTCGATAATATTTGCAGCCTCGACCGGTAATGAGTATATAGATGCCGGATCAAGAATATCTTCAGCTAAACCTACTTTCGTACTAAGAACTTTACAACGGGAGGCCGCAGCCTCCATAACAGAGCGCGGGCCGCCTTCCCAACGGCTGCAAATTAAATAGAGGTCAAGCAGGTTATAGAGTTGGTTCAATGTTTGTCTGGGCAGGATATTGAAATTAATATCGTCTTCATTTTCCACTGATTTCCCGATAAAAGTAAAGGGGACGCTCAATTCGGTCAAACGGCGCCGAATCCAGTAACGGCGCGGCCCGGCTAATAAAACGTGGATACGGTGTCCGCGTTTTATCAGCTCTCTTACAATTTCAACAAAAATATCCGGCCCTTTTTGCACTTTAAAAGTCTTTAAATCACGCCCTTCCGTATCCCGATGAAAATTGCCGATAAGGTAGCAATCTTCCGGGATATTCCATTGCTTGCGCAGACCAGACAATTCAGGGCTGTCTTTTGCTAATTGCCTGAAAATATCGACGTCCACCGCATAAGGTATCAATTCACTAGCAATACCTACGCTTAATAATTCACGTTGTGCTTCTTGTGATTGAGCAATCCATTTCCCGATTAAATTATTGGCAAAGGGAAACCCGGGTTGCTTCATATAATGAAATGGGCGATTGGACATCTGGCAAATAATTCTTTTGCCTGTTAATAAGGCACGCGGCAGTTCTAAAAGCGGGCCCCACCACATTGAATGTATAATGTCGCAGTGTGTTAAATCGCTAAATTCGATAATATCTGCAAGCGCACGTTTGGCCAAATCAAGATCATCATCCATCGCCCAATTAATGTCATCCCCGCCGGTGAGAAAAACGCGCGGCTTACCCATTATTGCCACCCTTTCAACAACTTAAAAATTTTGGCTCAATATGGGTTTCAGGGGCTTGAATTGAGTAGGTTGGGTTGAGCGCAGCGAAACCCAACGGTTTTATTTGATTTTGTTGGGTTTCGTTCCTCAACCCAACCTACATATTGTTGTAGGCCCCTGAAACCCATATTGAGCCAAAATTAGTTATTCATTGCCCTAAATGTTTCGATTAATTTTATGGCAGTGGGATAAAGCCCGATCTTTTTTAGCACATCAGCGGTTACGGCTTTATAATAATAGATCGGTTCCAGCCGGATAGCTCTTATAAGCTCGCTTATAGTACTATTTAAGGCTCTGTTTTCTTTTATCAGCCGGTCTGCCACCAGCAATTCGTTTTTGAATTGAAGATTTCCTCTTAAATAAATCTGGGTAAGATTCTCATAAGCCTCTTCTTCGGAAACAGCCAAGACCAGATATTTAATGCTTTGGAGTTTTTGTCTTAATTCCGACAGTTCAGAATCTTTTCCCTCCGGCAGGGGAGAAAAAATACCGGCGAAATTTTTGAAATTTCCTTCTGCGCATATATCAGCCAATAACTTATCGTAATAAATTCCCTTGCGATAAATGCCCCATTTCCCCCCTGAATTATCGATATTCCCCAGTAAACTTTTTAAATTTTGCTCCGCTTGTTCTTTATGCTTTTGCATTCGGTTTACTGCTTCCAGGGAAAAATTTCTGTGAAAATAATTGCCTTCTTTATCGCTTAGCAGTCTGGGCTTTAAATTTTTATTAACCAGATCTTTAAGCCTGAGAACACTGTTTCTGGCCCCATGGAAGCTTACGGCAACTACGTTCCCCTTGCAATCTTCTGCCTGGCTGTAACCGTATCCCAGTTTATTTCTTTCCAGCCATTTATAGTCGGGGAATTTTTTTAAAAAGCGATTGCAATCACTTGTTCCGGGATAAACCGTTATTCCGAAGCCGAAATAGAACTCTTCCAGAGACAATTTTAAGGCGTTAACCAGTTCTATTGTCTGCATTACCTCTTCAGTAGTTTCATCCGGAGTGGCCAACATGAGCGAAAATCTGAATGAAATATGATATTTTCGTAATAAGGGCACGATGGCATAAACTTTTTCAGGATTAATGCCTTTCTTCAGTCTTTCAAGCACGGATGGGCTGCCCGATTCCAGTCCAATGAATAGCTGCTCAAATCCGGCTTTTGCCAAATGGCTTATTACCTCTTCATCCAAACCGTCCAACCGTGAATGGGCGTGAAATTTTAAGTTTATATTATGCTCAACTAAAGCCTGACATAATTTTAAACAACGTCTTTTGTCGATGGAAATTGATTCATCCCTGAATCTGACTGTTTTCAAATTCGGATTTTTTTCTTTTAAATTCTTTAATTCCTTAATTACCCGTTCAACCGAAAAAGTGCGATATTTTTTCCCCCAGTAATGATTGCAGTTACAAAAGGTGCAATTAAATGGACACCCCCTGGCCGTTACCATGTCGGCATGTTCGAATAAGGAAGATGTATGCTCGGCAAATAAACCGGGATTCATCAGCGGCAGGCAGTCAAGGTCTTTAATCAGATCGCAAATCGGATTTTCGATAATTTCGCCATTTTGGCGGAAAACCAGATTCGGTACATCCCGGTAATTCTTATCGCCTTTTTCAATTTTATTACATATTTGCCTAAAAGGAATTTCTCCTTCGAATTTAACGATAAAATCTATTGCCGGACATTTCTCTAAAATTTCTTTCGCCATATAAGACGCATGATTACCGCCTACCGCAATGTGTGTTTGCGGCAGCGATTTTTTTATAATATCCGACCAGAACAAGACATTGTGTATATTGGATGCGTAGGTGCTCATTGCCACTAAATCCGGATTAAACTGCACAATCTCATCCAAAAGTTTCTGATCCGCTTTCAGATAGCGGTTGGGTATCATCTCAAGCGGACTATTCATTTCAATCCCTTTTATTACATGCCCGTCTTCCTGGACATAGCTTCCCAGACTAAGCAGGCCGAACGGCACAACCAGTTGGGAATAAAAAAATGTGTAGGAATTGACAGAAAGCAGCAGGATTTTCATGATGGTTCCCCTGGAAAATCATCTAATAAAGTTGATAAAAAAAACAGTTAGGGCATAACAAGCCGCTTTTCTTGCTTACTTAACGGCGCTAACTCCAAAGCCGGTGGTAAAACTACTAAAAAGATTGTTTTGCCGGAAATAATCCCTCTTTTCCCACTCGAAGGCTTTTCGCGTAAGCCAAAAAACAACCAGATAAAACAATTTTCGCTTTAAAGCATTTTGAATTTTACCCTCTCTTTGCACCTCTTTAGCGCCATGTTTCAGCATATCCGCCAAAACACTGAAAAACCCCCCGTGCTTTTCAATGCAAACTTTCCTGAACCCCAAGTCCTCAAGTGCGGTCTGATAAAAAAAATCGGTGTATCTGGCATAATCATAAGGGTCAGCGTGAATCCTGAAGAGAAAAGGAGAAGATAAAAGCAGCGTTCCCCCTGGTTTTAAAACCCGGTAAGCTTCGGCCAATACGGCTTTGGGGTTGAGCACATGCTCCATTAGTTCGGAACAAACCACCCCGTCAAAAACGTCATCTTCCACTGGAATGTGCTCCGCATCACATAAATAATCGGGGGCTGTTTTTTCATCCAAATTTACATATTCTACCTTCAGGCAATATTTTTCTATATCGAATTGTCCTCTTTTCTTAGCCTTTTTGCCGCCGATATCCAGTATCTTGCTAGCTTTGGGAAAATCCATAATATGTCTTGAATAAAATTCATCAATATAATATCTGCGCACTGAATAACTCAAATCATTATATTTTGGATCGATAGGCATATATTTATTTCGAAAATACCCCCCCAAGTTCTGTAGTCCCAGCCATTTAGGGCTGATTCAAAGCCCCGGCACTACGGATGGGGTTTATTTATTCCAAAAATAAATCTCATAAT
>JACRJN010000140.1 GCA_016235675.1 Candidatus Schekmanbacteria bacterium | reverse complement strand
TTATTCGCCATTTGGCGTTGAATATGCTACGCAGTGTAAAAAAGAAACGTCAATCAATTAAAGGGTTACGGAAAAAAGCCGGTTGGGACAATGATGTTTTAAAAGAGATTCTTGCTCTTAAATTTATATGAGGTTGCCCTGGGCATCTTGCCTGTGAAAAGGACACAGGCAGGATGCCTGTGCTACCGTGATCCTTTCAATCTCTCTATCAAACCAATCAATCCTTCTCTTACCACGGCAAGCCTTACTTCTTCCCGCCGCGTTGTCTCCCTTAGGTCTAAATGAATAACTGATACCCCCGACTGGGCAAGATAAATCCCGACATACGCCTCCGGCCAATAATTCTCATAGCTTTCGGCAAAGCCGGTGCTGGAAATTGCGATGTCGGCGCCGAAAAGTGCGGCTGCATTTTCCGCCATCCTGATGGCCGTCGGTTCATTTACCGCATAGCGCAGAGTTACCAAATCCTGAGGTATCTTCAAGATGTCGGTCTTTACCGCAGGCTGATAGCAAACCAATCCGCCCTTTAACCATCTGGATATTCCCGAAGCCTTGGCAATTGTCCCGCAGATGTACCCGGCGGTGATGCTTTCCGCAGTGCAAATAGTCAAGCGTTTAGTGCTTAAGAGGGAGAAGAGATCGTCGGCAAGATGTTGAAGCTGAATGTTTGTCATATTAATCTTGTGGTAGCACAGGCATCCTGCCTGTGTGTTGCGGCATAGCATGGAAGCTCTTGATTTAACCCACCACTTCCAGTAATTGTGCCGTTTTTGTGTGGGCGTTGCCCACATCACAGGCAAGATGCCTGTGCTACCGTTCTTTTTTGGGGCACAGCCCACCCTACGGAGCTAACAGGTAAAACAATTCCTCCGGCAAAAGCTCGTCCAAATGATCTGCTTTAAGCAAGGGATACCAAACCGGGTTATGCAAGACTAAAGGTTGGGTTTCCTGGCCGGTAAGTTGAATAAATTTGCGCGATTTGATGCTTACCAATGCTGGTTCCTTTTGGACGTCCCCGTTCCGGTTAAACGAAGTCAGGCCTGTTACCCCCGGAAATTTGTGCAAGTTAGCCAGGGTTTCCTGTATCTTTTGCCGTGTCGTTGCCCCCTCCCGCATGGCCTGTAAAAAGATGCGGGCGCTGTCATAAGCCTGGGCCGCCAATAAATCCGGCTCCGGCCCGAAGCGTTTCCGGAAGCCCTGCACGAACGCAACGATTAACGGATCGGAGCTTCTGCTGAAAAATCCGCAGGGAAAAACCGCCCGTTCCAGGGTTCTGTCCCCCTCCTTTAACAACTGCGGATTATACCAGCCGTTTATGCCTAAAAGAAAAAAACCGGTGAGCGGATTGGGAGCATGGAAATTTTGTTCCTCCTCCACCGGGGCTAATCTCAGGTTGAGCTTCTCTTGTGTGCTCAGATAAAATTTTTCCGCTGCCTGCCAGGGTAATAAATCATCTGAAGTTTCGGCCTCTTTAGATGAGGGGAACGGAGGCGGCAAAACGGCTTGATTCGTATTTACGTTTTCTGTTTCAGGGGCATAAAAGGCTAATTGCGGGGCGAATAATACAATTTTTTCGGAGAAATCGGGTAAAAAGAGGGCTTCCGGCAAAAGTTTATAAATAGTCTCTATTTTCTGGCGAAAATCGGTTTCCTGCGGGGCGTAAGTGATTTGTTTCGGCCTGCTTAATCCGTATTTTTCCACCTCGGCCATAAAATTTTTAGCTAATTCCAGGCTGTAGGGATTGGTGGAGTGGAAAACGACAAAACTACGCAAGCCCATCCGCTCTACGGCAAAATGCACGATGCTTTCCACCTGTTGCGCAACGGTCAGGCTGTTGTGGAAAACATAGGGGCCGCTCTGCGGAATACCTTCCCCGGCGGCCGCGGGATTAATCAAAGGGATGCCCCGGTCGTTAGCTATTTTAGCCAATGCTGCCGCCTCAGTATTCATAACGGGGCCGATAACTGCCAGGAGCTTGTTCTGTCCGGCAATGTCCAGAAACCCTTGAGAAGCCAGATTGATGTTGGCCTGAGAATCTCTGAGTACCAAAACAACCGGCTGTTCCGCATCCTGATTATACTCATCCACCGCCAGTCTGACCCCCCGCCAAACCGCTTGTCCTAAATTGGCGATTTTGCCGGAAAGCGGGACGATCACCCCCAGCCTGAAGTTGTCGGGAAAGGTCTGACCGCTTAAGCGCTGATGCAGGGTTAGCGCATCCGAGTACTGCGGATAATTCGGGGGAAAGTCGGTGATAAACCGATCCAAATACTTCAAGGCTTCCGGTGCGTTATCGGCTTTCAATTCCTCTTGCGCCAAATGCCGGAGAATCTCGCCGCCGGGAAACTCATGGGGCACCTCCGGCAGCATCAATTCCAGTTCCGCTTTGGGCAAAAAATCGGTTATAAGCTCTCCCAGTAATGACTTGGCTTGCGTTCTATATTTGAAAGCCTCTGGAAAAGCGTTTTGCCCCGATGCCTGCATTGCCTGCAAAGCCGACTGCCAGGCCGGACGGTAAGCCTCCATCTTGCGTGCGATTTGAGACTGGGTGAGCAGCAGATTGACCTTCTCCTCCAGGGTAAGCGACTGCCCGTTCATTTGCAGCAAGCTATCCTGGGCAACGACAATCTCCCCCAGATTGAAGGCGGCCAGCACGGTTTTATACAACAATCGCTCCCGGTCGACACTGTGGCTGTCGGTAGCTAAAAGCTGTTGGTAAGTATCCAGCGCCGGTTGATGGTTCCCCACGGCAAAATCTGATTCCGCCGTTTTCCAGCGGATTTCATCCGTTAGCATCGATGGGTTTTTGGCCGCTAATTGGTGGTATAAATTTAACGCCTCATGGTAGGCGGCGGTTTGATAAAAGCTTTCCGCCAGCATTAATTGGGCATAATCAAGATAGTGGCTTTCGGGGTATTTATGCAGAAACAGGCGCAAGCGGTCTATGGCTTGAGCATAGTTCTGGTCATTATAAAGTGTTAAGGCGGCTTGATATTCCGTTTCCTCCGGTTTTTTATTCGGCGGCTTGGCCTGTGTTTTGGAGACACCGTTTGGGAAAGGCGCAGCATAAGCGGTGTTCAGACAAGTGAGATTTGCCAGAAAAAGCAGTCCCGGCAGGAAACAAATTATTTTGCATTTAATGGATTTAAGCATTGACTTAAGCATTCGTGGAAATTAGTTTTGTAGGGGGGGCTGTGCCCACCTTACTGGTAGCACAGGCTTCCAGCCTGTGTTGCGGCATAGAATGGAAGCTTTCGATTTAACCAACAATTTCCGGTAATTGTGCCGTTTTTGTGTGGGCGTTGCCCACATCACAGGCAAGATGCCTGTGCTACCGTTCAAGATACAAGGGTGGGTACAGCCCACTGAGTTAAAATATGTTTCGGGAGTCCCTCCCGAAACCAATCCAATTGGGATATGCTTCGGGAAGGATTCGAAATGTAGTCCCGTGGCTTTAGCCACGCATTTTCAGCCTTAGGCTGAGACTAAAGGTATGTTCATCTGGAAATGCCTGAATTATAGCTGAGAAGATTTAAGTATTTGTGAGTCTTCATTATATGGCTTATGCCATAAAGATCAGCCCTAAAGGGCTGGGGCTACGATATTAATTGATGTTTTGGCCTATCCCCAGGATACAATGTCCCTGCGTCTGCTGTTGGGGATAAACCCCATAAGCGCTAAGTTGTTTTTTCCTGCTCCCTCCCCCTTGAGGGGGGAGGGTCGGGGTGGGGGTGATTATCGGGCTTATTCAAAGCTGTCCAAATTATATCACCGCCCGCCTCTTTTTGCTGCAAAACCTGATTATTCCAAAATCTTATTATCTGATAGCCTCCCTTTTGCAGCCACTGGCTGCGTCTGGCATCAGCGTGCTCAGAATGCTGACTGCCATCAACTTCGATGATCAGTTTTTTCTCCAGGCAGACAAAATCCACTATAAATTGACCAATGGGGTGCTGCCGCCGAAATTTATAAC
>JACRJN010000020.1 GCA_016235675.1 Candidatus Schekmanbacteria bacterium | reverse complement strand
TTAAAAAACGTAGTCCCGTGGCTTCAGCCACGTATTTTCAGCCCCTTAGGGCTGCAAAAAAGGTGTGTTCGTATGGAACGCGCCGAAAGTATTGAGAGTCATAATTGCAGGGCTAACGCCCTGAAGTTCAGCCCTGAAGGACTGGGACTACGAACTGCGAACTACGAACTACGAACGAAAAAACAATTTCTATCTATATGTCAACACTCTCCCATTTTTGATATGCAGATTTTTAAGATTTATCGGCAGGACTCGTTAAAGGAGTTTCTCCCCCCAATATCTGTTCTATTGATGATACTTGTTGCAATATACGTGCCTTGCCCTCACGTAGCGCAGACCTTTAAGTCTGCTGCCGGTTACCGCGGAAGTCGGGCTAACCCCGTGAGAGAACAGACCGCTTCCTACCAATCTTAATCAAATCTTACCGGAATCTTAATAAGCTCTTAACATAACAAAACTAAAGTATTACCTGTCTAAGACCAATACAGTTCACTTAAGGATTTTACACCACATATTCGTAGCGCGGGGGTTCATCCCCCGCTTCCAACGCCCGTACGTCTGCATGTTGGGGATAAACCCCAACACTACATAATTTAGCCGTAGTGCCAGGGCTTTAGCCCTGGAAGTTCAGCCCTAAGGGGCTGGGACTACGGAATTTAAGAATTTTTCCTGATGTAAACAAAAAGGTCTCCCTATTTCTACGCGACCAAAGTTTCGCCGATTCGTCAAAAATCGATAATTTCGGCGCTCAATTAGTTCAATTTAAAGGAGGAGAAAAGATGAAAAAAGGGATTGTTTCCGGGATCGTTGTTTCAGCACTAACTTTGGCGAGTGTTTCGCCGGGCTGGGGGATGCAGCTTTTTAATGACAAAAAGCTGGATTCTTTGGTGGAAAGGCTGCAAAAAAAGGGGGTGCTTACTGAGGAAGAGGTCAGGGAGTTCAAAGCCGCCGACCAAAAAAGCGCGAACGAGCATTCCTTTAAGGCGGGCGTTCGGCTCCAACTCAGATACGAGTATAAAGAGGGGGATATCGCCGAGAGAACCAGTGATTTGAATATCCGCCGGGCGCGCATCAGCTTCGAAGGGAATATGTACCCTGAAGTGGCTTATAAGTTTGAGGTGGCATTGGATGGGATGGAAGATTTGTCGATGAAAGACGCATCATTAACCTTCGGACAATTAGGCCCTTACGCTCAGTTAAGAGTCGGTCAGTTCAAAACCCCGTTCAGCCGCCAGCGTATTGCATCTTCTGGCAAATTGCAGATGATTGACCGCTCGCCCATCGAGAAATTATATCCGGGTCGCGACATCGGCTTTGAGCTTTCCGGCAAGAACATTTTGGGCGTCTTAGACTACGGCGTGGCCATGGAAGCCGGAGTGGGCGATAAAAGAAAATTCAAAAATACCGACAACTCCGAATGGTGGTATGACGGTCGGATCGCCTGTCACCCCTTGGGAGAGGTACCTTTGGCGGAAGGAGACGTCCAATATACCGACAATTTCCGTTTTGAAATAGCCGCTAACGGGCTGTATGCTCCCAGCCAGGTAGCCTTCGGAGAGCGCAGCATTCATGACATGTTCCTGGCTGATGAGGTTTATACCGCCCAAGCCGCGGCCATTAAAGCTATCGGCAACGGGACTAAGCTTTCTGGTTTACCGGCGGGCATGATTGGCGATACGATCATCTGGGGGCCGGAATTGACCATTATCTACAAAGGGTTGTCTCTGGCAATGGAATATTATAAAGCCACTTACACCCCAGAGGATACCGTCTCTTTCCGTAAAATTCACAGCGAAGGCTATTTTGTGCAGGGCGGGGCATTCGTTATCCCCAAGACCTTGGAATTGACCGCAAGATATGACCGCTTTGACCGTAACACCGAGGCCAAAACCCAAAGCGATACCCGTGAATATACCGTCGGGGTGAATTATTTTCCCACCGGGGATCATAATTATAAGTGGCAGGCTAATTATATCTGGCGCAAGGAAGACTGGAAAGAAATAGACAATAATTCGCTGGTAATGAATCTGCAAGTAGCGTATTAATGTAGGGCGGGCTGGTCCCACCCTAAAAACTCACCCTTCCCTGATCGGCAAATAAAGACTAAAAGTCGCCCCCCGTCCCAATTCGCTTCTAACCTCAACCCGGCCTTTATGTACTATAATAATATGTTTAACGATGGATAGCCCCAAGCCGGTGCCTTTGATTTGATGGGAACGCCCCTTGTCCACCCGATAAAAGCGCTCGAAAACATGGGGCAGGGAAGTCTCAGGAATTCCGATCCCGTTATCGATAATATTTATTTTTAAAAACTCTCCCTCGATCTCCGGCAAAATTTCTACTTTTCCGCCCTGGTTATTATATTTTATCGCGTTATCCAATAAATTATTGAGTGCGCTTTCCAAAAGATGCTCATTGCCGATAATCACCGGACAATTTCCCAGGGGAATCAACTTTAACTCAATTTGTTTATCCAGCGCCGGAATTTGGTAATCAGACAATACTTTTTCCAAAACCGGCATTAGCATCATCGGTTGCAGCCGGATTTTTTGCTCCTCGTTTTCCAGGCGGGAAAGTGTCAATAAATCTTCAATCAATAAATTCAGGCGTTCAGTCTGTCTTCCGACAATATCCAGAAAATATTGGGCTTGCTCTTTATCTTCCAGCGCTCCGTCCTGCAAGGTTTCAATATAGCCGAGGATATTAGTGATGGGGGTCTTCAACTCATGAGAAGCATCGGCCACAAAGCGTTTGCGCAGTTCGTTCAAACGCTGTAAATCGGTAACGTCGTTTAAGACCGCCAGCGCCCCGATTTTCGCTCCCTGGTTGTCCAATAGGGGAGTGCCGGTTATGTTGAAAGCGCATTCCTTGGGGCTGTAGAGCTTAAATTCGTCGCGCTGGGTTTGCGCAGAATTCAAAACACGGCGCAAGAAAAACTGCAACTGGCTGATTCGGATACCTTCGACCAAAGATTCCCCGATTAATTCCTTCTTTTCCAGATGAAGTATTTTGCGTGCGGATTGGTTGATCATCAGGATTTTTTCTTCTTTATCGATGGCGATAACTCCTTCCAGCATACTGGATAAAATGGCATGATGATTATCAATTTCCTGATTCAAATGACGATGGCTGCGTTCCAGACGTCCGCTCATGGCATTGAAAGCCTGCGCTAAGTGATTAAATTCCGGCGGTGAACCGATCCAGACTTTGGCGTTGTATTCACCCTTGCTTACAGCCTGTAATCCGCTGGTTATATCCTGCAAATTCTTGCTAATCTTGCTTTTCATCACATATAGCATCCCGGCGCAAAACAACAATAGTAAAATCAGCAACCAATGGTTATCTTCCAGGCGCAGAATTTCCCAGCAGGCAATGATCAGCAAAACGATGCTATATAAGAATTGTCGGGAAAGCTTATTCGGCCACATAATCAGTCCTTAAAACGATAACCGATACTGCGGATGGTTTCGATATAGTTGCCATAATTATTCAATTTCTTGCGCAAGGAAGCGATATGAACATCGATAGTACGGTCGACCACCGCGGCATCTTCCCCTTGTACTGCATCCAATAATTGATTACGGGTAAAAACCATCCCCCGGTTTTGCGCTAAATGCAGCAGAATCGCAAATTCGTAATTAGTCAAATATATTGATTTTTCATCAAGTTGAACTATATGCCGTGACAAATCGATAAGCAAATCCTCTATTTTGATGACTTTTTCCCGGCTTTTTTCCCGCTTCCGCCGCAACAGAGCATTGACACGCGCCAGCAGTACACGCGGGCTGAAGGGTTTGGTCATATAATCATCGGCCCCAAGTTCTAACCCGACGACAATGTCAGCCTCTTCCCCTCTGGCGGTAAGCATTATAATCGGGATATGCGCGGTCGCGGGCTGCTGTTTTAATTGGCGGCAGACCTCCAATCCGTTGATACCGGGCAACATCAAATCCAAGATAACTAAATCAGGGGAGGGAATTTGGCGGGTTGTTTGTAAGGCTTGCTCACCGCTTCCGGCGCAAACGACCAGATAATTATCTTTGGTCAGATTGTATCTGAGCAATTCCAGAATGTCTTTTTCGTCGTCCACGATTAAGACTTGGGCTTTTTCCATGGATTACTCTAAAAAAAGTTGTCGGTTGGTAGCACAGGTATCTTGCCTGTATTGATGTTTCGGTGTGTTCTCACACCGAAACCATAAAGGGGTAACGTTCCCCCTGATAGTTTCGGCGTGGGGACACACCGAAACATCTAACCGACAACTGACAACTAATTATTTAAACTTTAACCGCCCGCACTTTATCCGTCTCCGCCATATGGCGGATAATCTCCCCTTCCACCAGATAAACCACGTCCTCAGCCAAATTGGTGGCTAAATCGGCGATACGCTCCAGATGGCGGGAGATGGATAACAAATGCAGGATGATCTCCACTTGAGAGGGGTCTTTTTGTACCTCTTCCTTGGCCAATTCGAACATGCTGCGGTTTTGATTGTCAACAATATCATCCTCTCCGCAAACCTTGCGCGCCAAGGCAGAGTTTTTATGCACCAGCGAATCCAGACTTTCCCGCACCATTTGCTGAACCTGGGCGGCCATCTCCTTAAAATTGAAGATTGCGGCCAGCCTGAGCGGGACATTGGTTAAATAAACGATGCGCTCAGCGATGTTTACCGCCGAATCGCCCATTCGCTCCAAATCATTGTTGATTTTCATCACCGCGGTGATGAAACGCAAATCCACCGCCACCGGCTGATAAAGCGCTAATGTTTTCAGGCAGTCTTCTTCAATCTTATTCTCCAAATCGTTGACTTTACTATCATCGGCAATCACCTGATCGGCCAAATTCTTGTCGGTGTGCTTGAGGGCGACAATAGAATTATTGATCGCTTCCTCAACCATGGTGCCCATCGTCAGAATTTGCCTTTTTATATCATCCAATTCCCGTTCCAGATGCCTTTCCATGATTCCTCCTGAACCCTAAAAGAAACCGAGGTACGAGACACGAGATACGGGATACGGGAAAATACAAAATTCGTATCTCGTATCTCGTACCTCGGTTTTTATCCAAACCTGCCGGTAACGTAATCCTCGGTTTTCTTCTTGGCCGGTTTATAAAAAATTACCTCGGTAGCGCTGAATTCGACTAATTGCCCCTCATAAAAGAAGGCGGTAAAATCGGAAACCCTGGCCGCTTGCTGCATATTATGGGTGACAATTATTATGGTGTAATTATCCCGCAATTCGTGAATCAATTCCTCTATTTTGCTGGTGGAAATCGGATCAAGGGCTGAGGCCGGTTCATCCATCAAAACAATCTCCGGCTCGATCGCCAAAGTGCGAGCGATGCACAAGCGCTGCTGCTGTCCGCCCGACAAAGACAGGGCATTTTCATCCAAACGGTCTTTGACCTCGTCCCAAAGGGCGGATTTAGTCAAACTTTTCTCTACAATTTCCTGAAGCTGATGACGGTTTTTTATCCCGTGAATCCGAGGGCCGTAAGCTACGTTTTCAAAGATGCTTTTGGGGAAGGGATTAGACTTTTGGAAAACCATCCCCACCTTTTTCCGCAGCCCGACCACGTCCACGCCATTGGAATAAATATCATGCCCATCGATCAACACCTTGCCGTCAAGGCGTGTATTGGCAATCAAATCATTCATCCGGTTAAAGGTGCGCAAATATGTCGATTTGCCGCAGCCGGAAGGCCCGATAAGCGCGGTTACCATATTAGCCGGAATTTCCATATCAATATCGGCTAGGGCTAATTTCTCGCCATAGAAAAATTTGAGATTTTTAACAGAAATTTTAGTTGCCATAAATCACCAATGTAGGCTTTGGGCTACAGGCTTCAGGCTTCAGGTTAGAAACAACAACTAATCATATTACCCCGAATGCCTTCATCGGGAATAACATAATTAGGGAATGAGATATACAGATTGTCTTTTAGTCTGAAGCCTAAGGCCTGAAGCCCAGAGCCTGAGTTCTTACCATTGATATTTTTTACGAATGCGCATCCTTAAAATTATCGCCGCCAGATTCAAGCCGATTACTAGCGCCATCAAAACCAAGGTTGTGCCGTATTGAAGCGGACGGACTTTATCCACTTCCGGATGTTGCGTGGCCAGAATATATAGATGATAGGGCAAAGCCATCACCTGATCGAAAATAGAATCCGGCAGGCGCGGTAAAAAGAAGGCGGCGGCGGTTAAAAGTATGGGAGCCGTTTCCCCTGCCGCCCGGCCTATCCCCAGAATCGAGCCGGTCATCATTCCGCCTAAGGAATAGGGCAGCACATTCTTATAAATCGTCTGCCATTTAGTAGCGCCCAGGGCTAAACTGGCCTCACGCATATAGGGAGGAACAGAGCGCAAGGCTTCTTCGCTGGCGACAATTATAATCGGCAAAACCAGAAGCGCCAAGGTAAAAGAACCGGCCAAAATCGAGGCTCCGAAGCCAAAAAAGATCACAAATAAACTCAAGCCGAATAAACCGAAAACGATGGAAGGCACTCCGGCCAGGGTACTGATGGCTAAACGGATTAAACGGGTCAGCCAACCTTGTGTGGCGTATTCTGTAAGATAAACGGCGCTACTCATCCCCAGGGGCAGGGAAATTATGATAGTCATCAGGACTAAATAGAGCGTCCCGACAATAGCCGGTAATATTCCCCCCGCCGTACCGCCTTTTTTAGGCGCTTGGGTTAAAAAATCCCAACTGATTACCCCGATTCCCTTGATGAAAATATCAAACAAAATATAGGCTACAATCAGGACAAAGAAGTAGCTTATCCCCCGAAGAATCCAATAAACTATTTTTTCGTTTGTGCGTTTTTTAGGCATAAGATATTAATGGATAATGGATAATGATTTTTTCGTTGTCCATTGTCAATTATCCATTGTCAATTAAATGTTATTCCCCAAGTCTATATTTATGCAACACCTTTTGGGCGATATAATTAATCAAAAAGGTAATCGAAAGCAAGATAAACCCTACTAAAAACAGGGCATGGTAATGAGTACTGCCGAAGGGCACCTCTCCCATTTCGGCGGCAATGGTGGCGGTCATGGTACGTACCGAATCGAAAGCCGAATGCGGGATAATCGCGGCATTGCCGGTAACCATCATCACCGTCATCGTCTCCCCGATCACCCGCCCGATTCCCAGCATTACCGAGGCGATGATCCCGGAAAGCGCTGCCGGAACCGTCACTTTAAAGGTGGTCTGCAAAAAGCTGGCGCCCAAAGCCAACGACGCTTGTTTATAACTTTGGGGAACGTTGCGGATGGCATCTTCGGAGATGGAAATAATGGTCGGCACCGCCATAATCCCTAACATCAACCCGCCCGTTAAGGCATTTAAGCCGGTGGATAAACTGAAAACCTTCTTGACCAGAGGGCTTAAAATCACCATACCCAGAAAACCGTTGACCACAGAGGGAATCCCCGCCAAAACCTCGATGAACGGCTTGAGAAATTCCCGTTCCATGGGTTTGGCAATTTCCGCGATATAGATGGCCGTCCCCACCGCCAGAGGAACCGCGAATATAATCGCAATGGCGGTCACTAAAAGAGACCCGGCCAGCAAGGGGATGATGCCGAACTGCGGTTTACGGAAAGACACCGGATACCACTTATCCACCCAAACAGAGGATAGCGGGACTTCCTTAAAAATCGACAGCCCTTCTTTCCCCAGAAAGAGAAAGATCATAGCCACCACTAAAATAGACATGGAAGCGGTAATAAGGAATACAGTTTTAACCCCTTTTTCCTTACAACCGCGGAAATTAAGCATTTGACTTATCCTCGTAAAATCTCATTGCCATTGAATCATTTCCTCCGTTTGCTTCTAAACTCCTTCTGCTGTTTGCTTAGAAATATCGTCTTGTGCTGTAAATTTCCGTTTTGTCATTCCCGAATGAAGTTATCGGGAATCTGGTTTAACTGCTTGAAACACCATATCCCCGATAAAGGCGTTCGGGGATGACATTTTTAGAGCAAACAGCCGATTCTACTTAGCATGAATGCAATTTGGTATCACTTCACCGGAATATAGCCGACTTCCCTGGCAATCGCCTGCCCTTCCGGGCTGAAAACAAAATCGATAAAATTCTTAGACTCGCCGGTCGGCTGCCCATTGGTAAATAGATATAAGGGGCGGGAAATCGGATAGGCTCCGCTTTTAATATTCTCCAGGGTGGGGACAACACCCGGCTCCCCGGCGGTCTTCTTTACTTTTAAGGTTTTAACCTTGCCCGATTCGGCATAAGCAATCCCTACATAACCGATGACTCCCTGATCCTGCTCCGCCGCTTGAATAATGGCCGCACTGGAAGGTATCAATCGGGCTGTTGCCGCGTAATCATCCTTTTTCAAAACCTCTTCCTGAAAATATACATAAGTACCGGAATTACTTTCTCTCGATAAAATAGCAATCGGCTGATCCGGCCCGCCGACCTCTTTCCAATTGGTGATAGTCCCATTGAAAATCCGGCGCAACTGCTCCATCGTCAGTTCGTCGATAGTTGTCGCGGGATTGACGATTACAGAGATGCCGTCTAATGCAGTAGTGTGAGGAATGGGAGTAATCCCTTTATCCTTCACCAGTTTCAGTTCTTCTGCCTTAAAATCACGGGAGGACATGGCTATTTGAGTACTACCGTTAATCATCGCCGCAATCCCGGTGCCGGAGCCACCCCCGGTTACCGAAATATCCACCCCCGGTTTTTTCTGCATATACCGCTCAACCCAGGCGGTAACCAGATGCACCATAGTATCCGAGCCTTTGATAGTAATATACCCTTCCTGCTGCCCGCCGGCTTTTTCCGCCGGTTTTTGACAACCTCCGGTTAAAACGGCTATCGCTAATGCACTAAAGAATAAATTCCATATTTTGCTTTTCATAAATTCCCTCTCCTTTATGATAATCCCAAGTCAGTTATTAGGCAAGTTGAAAATCTTAATCCGGTTAGATTAAATTCAGTATCGTTCACTTAAAACGTAGTGCAGGGCTTCTATCCCTGCTTATGGGGTGGCTTTGGCGGGAACGAAGGAGCAGACCTAAAGGTCTGCGCTACGTTAAGTGAATTGTATTGAGATTAGATTAGAATTGTTAAGATTGTATTAAGATTCGGGATTAATTTTTAAATTATCAATTTCTCTCCGTATCAATCGGTTATTGACTTTCGCTATAAGTCTATTATAAACTTGTATCGGATTTAAACTCGATAATAGATAGTTTCTTTTATAGAGATCGGTGTAAATAACAAATTGAAAAAGCTAAAACTATATTTGGAAACATCGGTTTTTGGTTTCTACTTTGATGAAATCGAGAGAAATGTTACCAAAAGAAATGCCATAAGGAAACTTTTGAAACAGGTTAAAGACGGCATTTTTGAGGGGTTCATTTCCCAGGTTACTTATGCTGAAATAGCTAAAAGTGATGAGCCGCATAGAAGCAGGGACTTGAAGTTAATCGAGGATTTTGATATTGAGTTGCTTTCCGTAAACGAGAGTGAAGTGTCTCTTTTATATGGGGCGTATATTCGGGAAAACATTTTGAAAGAGCGGTATCATCTTGATTTGCTTCATATTGCGGTGGCAACGGTATCTTCAATTGATGTTTTAGTCACTTATAATTGCGAGCACATCGCCAATGAAAAGACCATAAGGCTTATCAAAAGCATTAATCTCCGGGAAGGTTTCAGGACGGAAATATCCATAAGAGTTCCAGACGAGGTGATTAGGTATGAATAGCGTACAAATTAATAACGGTAATGAGTGTATGAAAAAATTGCATGAATTAAGAATGCAAGAGGCTGAAAGGATTAAAAAGGAAGGGCTGACTATAGAGGAATATTTGAAAGAAGCCAGTAAAATGGCGGAGGCTTTCTTTGAGAAAAAGCAAGTAAGGGTTTAAAAAAGTTTTGTAGCGTTCTCAATCAGAGACCCAAAGCGTCATTGCAAGGCAGTCTTATCGCCGAAGCAATCTCAGAGGCTTGCATGGAGATTGCTTCGCTTCGCTCGCAATGACAATTCGGGGTCTCCCTATTGCTACGCGACCAAAAGTTTTGTAGGGTGGGCTGTGCCCACCAAATTTGATGGCCGGACATTATTTATACCAGTCGAAAATCAACCAGGAATAGTTTAAAATGGTGGGCACAGCCCACCCTACAAAACTTTCCCAGCATAACCTATAGAAAAGGATCATTTAATTGAGCAAAAAAGAAAGGGTAGTTCTGGTAGGGCTGCATTTGCCGCAGACCAAGCTGTATTCCATAGAGGATTCTTTGGAGGAATTATCCCAACTGGTAAAAACCGCCGGGGGGGAAGACGCCGGTCGTTTTATCCAGCAGCGGGATAAACCCACCCCGGCTTATTATATCGGAAAGGGAAGGGCGGAAGAAATCGGTCGCTGGTGCGGCGCTCAAAATGTCGATTTGGTGGTGTTCGATGACGATTTAAGCCCCAGTCAGCAGCGCAACCTGGAAAAAATTATCCAGCGCAGGGTTATCGACCGAACCGGTTTGATTTTGGATATTTTCGCCCAACATGCCCATACCAAAGAGGGGCAATTACAGGTCGAATTAGCCCAACTCAATTATATGCTGCCCCATTTGACCGGCAAAGGCGTCGAACTTTCCCAATTGGGAGCGGGCATCGGCACCAGAGGCCCCGGAGAAACCAAGCTGGAGGTAGACCGGCGTAAAATCAAGAATCGCATCGCCATTATCAGCCGCAAACTGGAGCAGGTGCGCCACCAGCGAAAACGCCATCGGTTCCAGCGCCAAGCCACTACGATGCCGGTAATTGCCTTGGTGGGATATACCAATGCCGGTAAATCCACCTTGATGAATGCCTTGACCAGAGCGGGGGTGTTGGTGGAGGATAAGCTCTTCGCCACTCTGGATCCCACCACCCGCCGCATGACGTTGCCGAACGGACAGGTAGTGCTAATCTCCGATACGGTGGGGTTTATCCGCAAACTGCCTTATCAGGTAGTGGAGGCTTTTAAAGCCACTTTGGAGGAAATCGCCGATGCTGATTTATTGCTGCATGTAATCGACGCCAGTCATTTTGAGATGAGCGAGCAAATCGCAACGGTGCAGGCGATCTTAAAAGAATTGGGATTGGCTGATAAGGCGTGTCTTCCAGTTTTAAATAAAATCGACCGCTTCAAGCACGGCAACACCGTCAATTGCCTGGTGCAGCGGGTTCCCAACGCTTGCTCCATTTCAGCATTACGTGATATGGGAATAGAACAGCTAAAGCAAAAAATAGCCGAACAACTGCACGGCCTGGAATCCACCCTGCACATTTCCCTCAGCTATGCCCAAAGTAATCTGTTGGCGCTGATGCATCAAAAAGGCCACGTCTTCAAAATAGAGTACACCTCCGATCATATGCTGGTCGAAGCCCGCGTCGACTATCTCACCGCCGGCGTAATCTACCGGCAATTGGAGGAGAAGCCGCAAGAGGTTTTGGTAGAAGCCGGTTAAATATTGTAGTTACCCGATTCATCGGGTACCACAGTTAAATTGTAGGGTGGGCTGTGCCTACCATAAAGCCACGGGGATTTTCAGAGTATTCGTGCGTTTGATTTAATGGTGGGCACAGCCCACCCTACTAGAGGTTAATTTTACAGGACAAAAAAATGTATCCCAGTATATTGCTTACCCTTTTAATTTTATTTACCGCCTGCGCTTCCAAAACCGCTCCCGTTGTCTCCCAGGCTTCCAGGAAGACGGCAAAACCTTCGAACTTTATCGAACCGCCGAAAACACCGTCCGTTCCCCCGCAGGCTCTGGCTACATCGGCTAACGATATGTACGTTCAGGCAATGGCTGAATATCATCGCGGACAATATCAACAAGCCCTGGCCAGGTTGACGTTAGCGATCCAGAAAGATTACGCCTTTACCGAGGCTTTCTGGGCGCGGGGAGAAATCTATTATGACTTGGGAAAATACGATCAAGCCCTCAATAATTATATGCAGGCTTTGCAGTATGACAATAAAATGATCGCCGTCTATCTTAGAGTCGCCGCCATCTATTTGGAGCAAAAGGAATTTGCCGCCGCCAAAGAGAACCTAAATCAGGTTTTACAAATCGATCAGCGCCACGTTGTCGCCTTAAAATTGATGCAGCAATACCAAACTTTAGCCGCGGATCATTATCTTGCGCAAGGCTTAAACGCATCCCGTACCGGTAAAGATGATCAAGCCTTGGCGGATTTGCAGCAGGCATTGGACATCAATCCTAATCTTTTTACCGCCTGGCTGGAAATGGGAAATATCCGGGAGAAAAAGGAACAAATTAATCAAGCCGTGGAAAATTATGAAAAGGCGTTGGCGGTCAACAATAATTTGCCCGATACCTGGACTAAACTGGGGAATTTATATCTAAAACTCAACCAGGCCGACAAGGCCAAGCAAGCCTTCCAGCGCAGTCTGTCGCTAAACCCCGATCAGCCCAAGGTGCAGCCTTTGTTGCGTGAGGCGCAAAGCAGCTTGTATCAGGCCAAAAATTTACCGGAGGAATATCTGCAAATCAGTTCCAATCAGAGTATAAGCCGCGGCGAATTGGCCGCGATTTTGGCGGTCAATCTCCAACCGATAACCGGCGGCAAAAATAAAGAAAACGGCAATTCATTGTTAATTATTCCCGATATCACCAATCATTGGGCGCAAAAATTCATCACCTATACGGTAAAACAAGACTGGATGCAGCCTTATCCCAACCGTAATTTCTTACCCAAACAAGTAGTAACCAGAGGTGAACTGGCGGCGATTTTGGATCGGATAATCGCGCGCTGTCAGACTAAAAAAGAAACTCCCGCGTTAGCTTCGCCTGTCATCTATAAAGATATTTCGCCTGAACATCAATATTATCAAGCTATTATGCGTCTGGCCGCTTTCAATATCCTGGCGGGGTATCAAAAAGAGGGTGATTCTTTTCTGCCCGATAAACCGGTCAGCGGACTGGAAGCCCTGGAAGTGGTAGACCGGGTGGTGGAGTTTTTAGGGACATAGTATCTTCAATTGTACCGGTAGCACAGGCATCTTGCCTGTGATGCACAGACTGGAAGCCTGTGCCACCAGTAAAATCATAAAATCGATTCAAAGGGGGAAATTATGCCGCTGAAAGGGAGCAAAACAGAAAAAAACATTCTGACCGCTTTTGCCGGGGAATCTCAGGCCAGAAACCGCTATACTTATTTTGCAGGGTGTGCCCGTAAAGAAGGCTTGATGCAAGTTGCCGACATCTTTGAAGAAACGGCTAATCAGGAAAAGGCACACGCCAAGAGGCTTTTCAAACTGCTGGAAGGCGGCGATGTGGAAATTGCCGCCACCTTTCCCGCCGGGGTTATCGCTACCACTGCCCGGAATTTGAAATCCTCCGCAGGCGGAGAACATCACGAATGGAGCAGCATGTACCCCGGTTTTGCCCAAATCGCCCGCCAGGAGGGGTTCAACGACGTCGCCACTATTTTTAGTGCTATTGCGATCGCGGAGAAACAGCACGAACGCCGCTATCTCGGATTGCTGAAGAATGTCGAAGCCGGTACCGTCTTCAAAAAAGATCAGACTGTAACCTGGCGCTGCCTCAACTGCGGCTATCTGCATCAAGGTACAGGCGCTCCGGAATGTTGCCCGGCTTGCGATCATGAGAAGGCTTATTTTGAACTGCTGGCGGAGAATTGGTAGGAATTAATCTTTACCGCAGAGACGCAGAGGTCGCAAAAAAGCAATGTAGTCCCGTGGCTTTAGCCGCGCATTTTCAGCTTAGGCTGAGACTAACGGTGTGTTCATCTGGAAGACTTGAATTATAGCTGAGAAGATTTAAACTATTTGTGAGTCGTTATTGCATGGCTTTATGCCATGAAGATCAGCCCTAAAGGGCTGGGACTACTCAAGCCTCAAGTCTAATCCTCACTCATACCGCAAAGCCTCGATCGGATCGAGTTTAGCGGCGCGGCTGGCCGGGTAATAGCCGAAGAAAATACCTACCGCGGCGGAGACGGTGATCGACAGCAAAATACTGCGCAGTTCGATAATGGTTTGATATGCGGTAAATTGCCTGATACTTTCGGCGGCGGCGTAACCTAAACCGATACCCATCAAGCCACCCAATCCGCTGATAATGATCGCCTCCAGCAGAAATTGGCGCAAGATGTCCCGGTTACGGGCGCCGATGGCTTTGCGCACCCCGATTTCCCTGGTGCGCTCGGTTACGGTCACCAGCATAATATTCATAATGCCGATTCCCCCCACGATCAGGGAGATACTGGCTATCCCCCCCAAAAGGAAGGTAAAGGTTTGGGTGAATTGGGAAGCCATCGCTACAATCTCGGCCATATTGCGGATGTGGAAATCTTCCTCTTCATCCATCCGGATGCGATGACGCTGACGCAACAAACGGGTAATTCTTTTCTCCACTTTATCCAACTTCATCCCTTCTTTAATCTTGACATCGATTTCATTTAAGAAATCCTGCCCGATCACTTGCTTCATGGCAGTGGGATAGGGGATGATCACCATATCGTCCGGATTAAACCAGCCTTGATCGCCTTTGGCCTTGAGCCGACCGATGATGCGGAAGTTGACGTTTTTGATGCGAAAGCGTTCGCCCACCGGGTCTTGACTGCCGAAAAGCTGTTCGGCGACCACGTTTCCTACTATGGCCACACGAGCGGAGTGATCCTTTTCCACCGAAGTGAAAACCCGGCCTTTTTCCAGTTCGAAATTTCGCATGGTAATATAAGTCAAAGGCGCACCGGTGATGGTGGTATTCATATTTTCATTGAAATATTTTACCTGCGCCCGTGCGGTTACCAACGGGGCTACTGCCTCTACTCCCTCGATTTTATCGAGAATCGCCTCAGCGTCAGTCAGCTTGAGGGTTTCCACGGTAGTTGAGCGTATCCCTTTGCGATAATCACCGCCGGGACGGACAATCAAAAGATTGGTACCCATGGAGGTAATCCGCTGCATGACCTGCTTTTTCGCGCCTGTCCCCAAAGCCAGCATGGAGATTACCGCACCCACACCGATAATAATACCCAGCATGGCCAAAAGCGAGCGCATTTTATTGGCCAGCAGGCTTTTGAGAGCGACCTTGAGGATAATCCAAAGCATTTATGATTCCTTATGTTTTTTTACCACGAAGCACACGAAGAGCACGAAGAAATTTATCGGTTTGGGGATAGGCCAAAACATCAATTAATATCGTAGTCCCAGCCCTTTAGGGCTGAATTTCATGGCATAAAGCCATGCACTAACAACTCACAAATGGTTAAATCTTCCCGGCTATAATTCAAGTCTTCCAGATGAACATACCTTTAGTCTCAGCCTGAGGCTGAAAATGCGTGGCTAAAGCCACGGGACTACATCCTTCGTGTACTTCGTGTGCTTCGTGGTTAAAAAAATCTCACACCACCTTGCCGTCCCGGATGCGAATCTGTCTCCCGCAATGCCCGGCGACATATTCCTCATGGGTGACTATAATGATTGTGCGTCCCTCGCGATTAAGCTGCCGGAAAAGCGCCAGTATCTCATCCCCCATCTTGCTGTCCAGATTGCCGGTTGGCTCATCGGCCAGAATAATCGCCGGATTGGTGACGATGGCGCGGGCGATAGCCACCCTTTGTCTTTGCCCGCCGGAGAGTTGATTCGGTTCATGGGACATACGCTGCGCCAGGCCGACTTTCTCCAAGGCTTTAGCTGCGGCTGTTCCGGGATGGTTTTGAGCGGCATACAGCAGCGGCAATTCCACATTTTCCAGGGCGGTAAGGCGGGGCAGCAGATTGAAAGACTGGAAGACGAAGCCGATCCGCCGGTTACGGATAGCAGCCAGCCGGTCACCGGATATGCGGGCGACGTTCTCCCCGGCCAGCAGATATTCCCCCTCATCGGGGGTATCCAGACAGCCCAAAATGTGCATGAGCGTCGACTTGCCGCTACCGGACGGGCCGGTAACAGCCACCATTTCCCCCTCGTCTATCGCGATATTGACATCATCCAGGGCGCGATAGCCGGTCTTGCCCAGATGGTAAATTTTACCTAATTTGCGGGTTTCAATCATCATCAATGAGATTTTCCCCCCATCATGCGCATTCTCATTACATCCTTGTGGGCACTTGCGCCGCCGGGCTTTTTCTCTTTACCTTCCTGCCATTCCTCTTCCGGGATGAGGATAACCTTTTCCCCCTCCATCAATCCGGAAAGAATCTCCAGCGATGCGCCGTCGCTGACACCGGTTTCCACTGTACGCTCTTGTAGCGATCCATCCGGTTTAGACATCCACACGATTTGGTTTTGCTGTCTGCGTTCTATCGCCGCCACCGGAACCAGCAGCACGGCATGTTTTTGATCAGCCGCTATTTCTACGTTAGCCGTCATTTCCGGCATCAGCAGACGTTTGTTTTCCCCGGTAACCTCGACTTTCACTTCAAAGGTCACCACATTCGCCGTGATGGTGCCTTTTGTCGCCACCCGCATTACTTGCCCCCTGAAGATTGTATCCGGATGAGCATCAACCATAATCTGGGCCGGTTGCCCGTTTACGATCTTGCCGATGTCGCTTTCATCCACTGCTACCAAAACATAGATGCGGGATAAATCGGCCAAAGATAAAACCGTAGTCCCGCCGCCGACATTGCTGATCCCGGAGGCGATAATTTGCCCGATCTGCACATTTTTTCCGGAGACAACCCCATCGATAGGGGCGGCAACCTTGGTATCTTTCAGCCTTTCCCGGGCATCGGACAGGGAAAGCTGGTCGGATTCAACTTGCGCTACGGCAATTTCAATATCCTCACGCTTGGAGTTAATCTCTACCTCTTTAGTCTTTAGATCGTCGATACGGGCGCGGGCATTCTCCAAATCCGCTGCGGCTTGTGCCTGGCCGGACTGGATGGTGTCAAGCTCTGCGGAGCTAATCATCTTTTTTTCGAAAAGCTGTTGGGCGCGCGCCAGTTTGGCGGCTGTTTCTTTTAGCTTGGCCTCCGCCGACTTCAAGTCCGCCTCCGATCGAATACGTTCGCTGGCTAAATCCCGCTCGGCGATTTTTAGATTGAGTTTGGACTGAGACAGGCGCGCCTCTGATCCGGCCAGCGTTACCTCGGCTTGTTTGACGGAACGTTCTTCATCATCCGGATCAAGCTGTAATAACAAGTCGCCTTTTTTCACCATGTCGCTCACATCCACCGGCAATTTGATTATCTCGCCGCTGGCCTTGCATTTAATTTCCACTTCCTGCTCAGGGATGACACGCCCGGTCGCTTCCACTACAACTTTCAAATCCCCCCGCTTTACCGAAACGATTTGCGGCTGTTTTTGCTTTTCTTTTTCCTCATCGGCAGCAGGAGCAAAGATATAATATTTCCAGATTAGACCTCCGGCAACGAGCAGGAGGGAGATGATAAGTAGTGTTTTTTTCATATATTTACTTCCCGACACAAAAATTGCTGAAAATGCGATCCAATAAATCCTCGCCGGTATTCAATCCGATGATTTCGTCCAACTTCTCCAATGCCTCCCGTAAATCGGTAGCGATTAATTCGGGCAGGGTGTTTTCCTGCGCTCGTTTTATTGCACTCAAAGCCTGCTCCAAGGCTGCGGCATGGCGCATATTGGTCAATAACAGCTCATCTTGTCCGCCGTCACGCCCCTGATGCAGCAAATGAACGATTTGTTCCTCTAATTGTTGTATTCCCTGACCGTGTTTAGCGGAAATTTTTATTTTTCCGGCATTTGGTAAATAGTTTTCTATTTTACCCAATTCGATCTGCTGCGGCAAATCACTTTTATTGACTACTACGATTGTTTTTGCAGAGGATACCATTTCCAATAAACGATAATCATCGGGCTGCAAATTTTGGCCGGAGTCTAATAATAAAAGGATTAAATCAGCTTGCTGAAGGCTCTTTTGGCTGCGGCGGATGCCTTCCCGCTCGATTTCATCCCGGCTATGGGTAATGCCGGCGGTATCGATTAAACACAGAGGGTACCCGGCCAATTGATAGGATTCCTCGATGGTATCGCGGGTGGTTCCCGGAATGGGAGCGACAATTGCCCGCTCCCGCTGCAATAAACAATTGAGCAAACTGGATTTGCCGACATTGGGGCGACCGGCGATAACCACTTTGATCCCCTCCCGCAGTAACCGTCCTTGGCTGAAGCTCTTTAACAGGCGGGAAATTTGATAGCCGATTTCAAACAGCCAAGCCCCGAAAACCTCTCTATTTTCTTGTTCCATATATTCATCATCCGGATAATCCAACCCCACCTCGATTTGCGCCGATAAATCCAGCAAAACCATGCGCAAATCGCTTATTTTACGCGACAGCGCCCCCTCCAGGCAGGAGTTGGCCGCGGCTAATGCCGCTTGGCTTTTGGCGTTAATCACATCGATGACCGCTTCGGCTTGGCTTAAGTCAATCCTGCCGTTGAGAAAGGCGCGCCTGGTAAATTCTCCCGGTTCTGCCGGACGCGCCCCGGAATGTAAACATAGTTCAAGCGCTTTGCGCAAAGGCAGGCTGCCGCCGTGACAATTGATCTCCACCACATCCTCACAGGTAAAACTATGCGGGGCGCGCATGATGGAAACCAGCACTTCATCTATAATCTGCTCGTTATTATAGATCCGCCCATGGATTAAGGTATGGGAGGGCAAAGCCCTTTTCTTGGACGGTCTGAATATTTTATGTAAAATGGCTACACTATCGGAGCCGCTAAGCCGCACAATCCCTATCCCGCTGCTGCCGGGCGGAGTCGCCAGGGCGGCGATAGTGTCGGATGTACTCATTTGATTATTCCTTATGATATTTTTAACCACGGAACGCACGGAAAACACAGAAAAGAAAAATTAATTTCTTTCTGCTGTCATTGCGAGCTTAAGCGAAGCAATCTCCATGCGTGCGGATGAGATTGCTTCGGCGATAAGACTGCCTCGCAATGACACTTTAGCCCATTATCAATTGTCTTAAATCCCTTTCCAACTGCTCTTCGGACAGGAAATGGATTACCTGGAGGTCTAACTTACGTGCTGCTTCCACATAAGCGGCAATATCATCAGTATATACAATTTCATCCGGATTGCAACCGGCGCGGGATATTACCTCTTGATAAATTTCGGTAGAGGGCTTGGAGCAACCCGTTTGATAGGATAATATGTACTCATCGAATATTTCTAAAACCGGGAATTTTTTATAGGCGTAGTTAAAATGCAGTTCGTTGGTATTGGAAAGTAAAAACAGGCGATAGTTTTCTTTTAGCGAACGGATTAAGCTGGATACCTTGGTATGCTCGGTGAAAATATTGTTCCACATGTCAACAAAATCCGCATAACCGACAACAATATTCAATCGATGGCAAACCGCTTGATAAAATTGACCCGGCGATATTAAGCCATTTTCGAAATCCCGTATTAACCGGCTGTCGAATCCGATTTGGGCTATTTCATCTTCCGAATATTTTGATAAATCGGCTAATTTGCGATATAATTCAGAGAAACAAAATGGGATAATCACGTTTCCCAAATCGAAAACAATAACCTTGATCATGAATTGCCCTTCGTTAGGGTTATAATAGAATTCTTAAATTCCGTAGTCCCAGCCCTTTAGGGCTGAATTTCCAGGGCTAAAGCCCTGGCACTACGGCTTGGAGCAGAGGCTTTAGCCTCGTTCACGGCGCACGATGCGAACGTGTGCGGAACGGGACTAAAGTCCCTACTCCAATTGATTGAATTCCATTTAATTAAAGATAATCGGGAGGGCGCGGTTTGTCAACCAATAAAACCATAACGGCCTATGCCCCGGCTAAAATCAATCTGTTTTTGCGGGTATTGGACAAACGACCGGACGAGTATCATAATATCCAGAGTATTTTCCATTCCATCAGTCTTTATGATGAATTGGAATTCACCTTAAAACCGGCGGGAATCGACGTCCGCTGCAACCGGGACGACATCGCCGCGCCAAACAATCTGGTTTATAAAGCCGCCCGATTGTTGCAGGAAAATTATAATCAGACTCAAGGAATAGACATCTGCGTAAATAAACACATTCCGATCGGTGCCGGTTTAGGGGGAGGCAGCAGCGATGCGGCGGTGACGCTTATGACACTTAATCAAATGTGGAATTTAAAACTGTCAGTGGAGCAATTACTTCCCCTGGCGGCAAAACTTGGTGCTGACGTGCCCTTTTTCCTCTATCAGGGAGCGGCATTAGTCGAAGGAACCGGCGAAAAAATTACCCCCTGGCCATATCTTGCGTGTTGGGTGTTACTAGTCAAACCGGACATTTTTATTTCCACCGCCTGGGCTTACCGGAACCTTGATTCAGGACATAAATGGGGGTTGACAAGGGAAGAAAATTATATTAATATACTCCAGCATTTCTGGACAAGCGGCAGTTTAGGGGCGATAGCAACGGGGTTGCTCAATGATTTTGAGCAATTGGTTATCCGGAAATACCCCCTCATACAGGAAATAAAAGAGGAACTCTTGGCAGCAGGCGCTGAAGGAGCTTTGATGTCAGGTAGTGGCTCTACAGTGTTTGGGTTGTATGCCCATGAGTCTACGGCGAGGGATGCGCTAACCAGGCTAAAGAAAACCATCGATGGCGGAGGGGAGGTGTATTTGGCAATAACAACTAAGCAAAAGATGAGTAGTTGTTAAGTTCAGATCTAGTAGCTTGGGTTTCTTACTTTGCCCTCACATGATTAATCTCTTTTGCGATTACGGAGGTCATAAAAGCAAATGGATATCACCGAAGTACGTATTTACCCCGTGGATGATAATGAAAAGCTAAAAGCCTTTGCTACTGTTACCTTTGAAGATGTTTTTGTTGTTCGTGATTTAAAGATTATTAAGGGAAATAACGGATTATTTGTGGCAATGCCCAGCAAAAAATGCAAGGACGGCAGCTTCAAAGACACCGCTCATCCCTTAACTAACGATTTCCGCAAGGTTCTTGAAGATAAGGTGCTGGCTGAATACGAACAGCGTTCCACACAAACAGAAGATATTTCAGCAGACTAGCTCTAAGGTAGATAGCAGTATTTAATTGATATTCTAAAATATCTGTTAAAAAGAGCGGATCTTAAAAATCCGCTCTTTTTAATTGTTTGTAACTATTCGGATTTTTCTTTTACCACGAAGAACACGAAGAAATTGCAAAAGGAGTTATATCATTTTCTGGTTGTCATTCCCGAATGGTGTTATCGGGAATTTGGTTTTAACTGCCTGAAAAACCATATCCGTCCCCGAAGTAGTTATTGGGGATAAAGGCGTTCGGGGATGACAGGGTGTCTTATCAACCAGAAAATGATATTAGGAGTCAGAATACAGGAGACAGAATAAAATAAACCTTCCACAAATTATTCTGTTTTCTGAATTCTGACTCCTGTATTCTTGTACTAATATCTTCGTGTGCTTCGTGGTTAAAAAAAAGTTTATTTCACTGGGGCGTCGACAAGCGGTAAGTCACGAGCCTTTGGCGCTCGCATTCGGGGGTTCGAATCCTCCCGCCCCAGCCAATTTTTTAATCGGCAGTTATGCCTAACAAAAGCATGTGAGAACTAAAAACGTTTACATAATTGCCGGGCCGAATGGTGCCGGGAAAACGACATTTGCAAAAATGTTTTTGCCCAAATTTATACATTGTCTAAATTTTCTTAATGCCGATATTATTGCAAAAGGATTGGCGCCCTTTGATCCGGATAGAGCAGCCGTTAAGGCAGGTAGATTGTTATTAGAACAAATTCATGAGATTAGCAGCCTTGGCGTTGACTTTTCTTTTGAAACTACTCTTTCCGGGAAAATATATGCAAATTTATTTTCTGAATTGAAAAAAAAAGGGTATCCCTTACACCTTTTTTTTCTCTGGCTGCCGAATCCGAAAATGTCAATAGCACGTATAAAGGATAGAGTTTTAGAAGGCGGTCATCATGTCCCGGCAGATGATGTAAGGCGTCGTTTTGACAGAGGACTTAATAATTTTTTCAATCTATATGAAACTGTGTTTGATTCTTGGATGTTTTTTGATAACTCAGAGGAACATCCTGTTTTAATAGCCGAAAAACTTCATGGTCGTATAGAAATCTTAAACGAGAAGTTATTTGTATCAATTCAAAAAAATGCCAGAGGTGGTAAATGGACGAAATAATCTCTTTGCATAAGAAAGCAGAGGCTGCATTAAAGGAAGCGGTTCGCGGTGTTGTGGAACGGCATAAAGAGACGGGCCATCCTTTGGTTGTTTGGCGGGACGGTAAGGTTGTATATCTTTATCCAACCGCGGTAAATATTTCTGCCCGTCGCAAACATCCCAGACGTGTGTCTCTTAAGAAAATACATTATGAAATACCATTAACCTCTGTTCATTATGAAGGAAGAGGCAGAATTTGTAGTCCCTGTAAAGGGCGTAAAAAAGTATAATGATTTTCTGTAACCTGGTGGTTTATTTAGGGGAACGCTCATGTTAGACGGTGTCAAGCTCATTACCGGGAATTCTAATCGTGCTCTGGCTCAAGGTATCAGTTCGCAATTGGACATTCCGCTGGTTAATGCGGATGTACGCAAATTCAAGGACGGGGAAATTTTCGTTCAGATCAACGAAAATGTGCGCGGCGCTCACGTATTCGTCATTCAATCCACCTGCCCGCCCACCAATGATAATTTGATGGAGTTGCTGGTAATTATAGACGCCTTAAAACGGGCTTCCGCCGCGGAGATCGCTGCGGTTATTCCCTATTTCGGATATGCCCGCCAGGATCGTAAAGCGCAGCCGCGCGTGCCGATAACCGCCAAATTAGTCAGCGATTTATTGACCACCGCCGGAGCCGATCGGGTTATTACCGTCGATTTACACGCCGGTCAGATTCAGGGCTTTTTCGATATTCCGGTAGATAATCTTTTCGCCACCCCGGTATTAATCAAATATTTGTTAAGTAAAAATATGGGAGATGTCGTCGTCGTTTCTCCCGATGCAGGCGGGGTTGAGCGCGCCCGCGCCTTTGCCAAAAGATTGAACAACGCCACTCTGGCCATTATCGACAAGAGAAGATCGGCGCCCAATGTTGCCCAGGCTATGCACATCATCGGAGAAGTAAAAGGCAGAAACGCGATACTGATCGACGACATGATCGATACGGCGGGAACGATGGCGGAGTCCGCTAACGCCCTGATGAAAGAGGGCGCTACATCGGTTTTAGCCTGCTGCACCCATGCGGTATTTTCCGATCCGGCCTTAGATAGAATCGCGGCTTCCGCTTTCAACGAGGTAATCGTTACCGATACCATCCCGCCCAAGCATCAGGGACATGCAGCGGCCAGTAAAATAACGGTGCTGTCGGTTGCCGAATTATTGGGTGAGGCGATTAATTGTATTTGCAGTAACAGTTCGGTTAGTTCATTGTTTGCGTAAAACTTTTTCACCGCAAAGACGCAAAGGTCGCAGAGAAATATTTTTGTTTCAGCTTGTCTTCAAGCCAAAATACATAACGTGCGACTTTCGGTCTGAGGACAGGCCGAAAGAAATAAAATTCTTTCTTTGCGCCCTTTGCGTCTTTGCGGTGAAATTATTTCCCCGGATTGTTCCGGGATAGGAGGCTATTAAGAAAATGGAAAGTTTGACTCTGGCTGCCCAAGACCGTAAAGAGATCGGCAAGGGGCC
The DNA here is from genome assembly GCA_016235675.1 of Candidatus Schekmanbacteria bacterium. Classification (GTDB taxonomy): domain Bacteria; phylum SZUA-182; class SZUA-182; order SZUA-182; family SZUA-182; genus JACRJN01. The sequence continues at coordinate 3,271 of JACRJN010000020.1, read as the reverse complement.
GGTAAAAAGGCTTAGAATGAAGGGTTTGGTTCCCGCGATTATTTACGGCGGTAAAGAGGCCCATCCCCGCACGATTATGATCAATGATCATGATTTCCGTAAATTAATGCGTGGTCATTCCAAACAGAATGTTATGATGAACTTACAATTAGACGATAACGGCAAAGTTAATGATCAGACGGTGTTGCTCAAGGAAATGCAGGTACATCCTTATAAAAGACAAATACTGCACATCGATTTTTTAAAAGTCGCTATGGATGAATTAATCACGGTCGAAGTGGCGCTGCATTTTGCAGGCGAACATCCCAAAGGTACCAATCTGGAAATCAGCCTGCACAATATTGAAATTGAAGCCCTGCCCGGGCAATTGCCTGAAGCTATCGATGTCGATGTCGAGAAAATGGAGTTGGATAATCCCATCATGGTATCCGATTTAGTGATGCCTGCCGGGGTAAAGGTTGTCGGCGATCTTAACAGAAGAGTGGCGGTAATCGTGGAACAAAAAGAGATGGTTCTGGAAAAACCGGCTGAAGAAGCCGTTGCTGCCGCTCCTGAAGCTGCCGCAACAGAAGCCAAAAGTGAGGAGTAATTCACTTTGAAGCTTGTGGCGGGCTTAGGTAATCCCGGTTCAGCATATAAACAAACCCGCCATAATATAGGCTTCATGCTGATCGAGTATTTGGCCGCCGCGCATAAAATCAAACTTAACCGTACTGAATATAACGTAGCTTGGGGCAAGGGGGAAATAGCCCAATGCCCCATAACTTTGGCTTGCCCGCAAAGCTACATGAATCTTAGCGGACAGCCGGTTGTTAATTTATTGAATGCGTTGAAGGTTACCGCAAGCGATCTATTAGTTGTTTGTGATGATTTTAATCTGCTTTTGGGTAAAATGCGCTTGCGTCCCCAGGGAAGCAACGGCGGACATAATGGCCTGAAATCAATTTCCAATTCCCTGCACACCCGGGAATATGCCCGGTTACGCATCGGAATTGGCCCTCCCGATCTAAATAAAGACAGCGCCGATTTTGTATTAGCGCCTTTCAAATCCAACGAATGGCCGATTGTGAAGGAAGTAATTGAGCACGCCGCTCAAGCGGTGGAATTATATTTAACCTCCGGAATAGAAGCGGCGATGAATCGATATAATTGAAAACCAATATAGAAGAGTTAACTGTTATCACCATTAGCTAGGAGGAGGCAAGAGAGCGGCAATGATTCAGTTGAGCAATTTGTCTGCTGTATTAGGTCTGGCCGGTCTGGCGGTTGCTTTATGGATTTATTCCTATATCAGTAAGCAGCCCGCTGGAAACGACCGGATGCGAGAAATCGCAGAGGCCATTCGCGAAGGGGCGATGGTTTTCCTTAAACGGGAGTATACCATACTCTCCGGTTTTATCGTAATTGTATCCATTCTGTTATTTATCGGGATCGGCATGTGGACGAGTATCGCCTTTGTTTGCGGGGCGATTTGCTCCATGCTGGCCGGGTTGTTCGGCATGAGCGCCGCCACCCGCGCTAACGTTCGTACCAGTGAAGCCGCAAGATGCAGCGGACAAAGCAAGGCGCTGACTATCGCTTTCTCCGGCGGGGCGGTTATGGGGCTATCTGTCGCCAGTCTGGGATTAATCGGTATCGGCGTGTTCTTCTGCATGTTCGGCACCAATCCGGTGCAAATTCAGTGTATCAACGGATTTGCCATGGGCGCAAGCTCTATTGCTCTATTTGCCCGTGTCGGCGGCGGGATTTACACCAAAAGCGCAGACGTGGGCGCCGATTTGGTCGGTAAAGTGGAAGCCGGTATCCCCGAAGACGATCCCCGCAACCCGGCGGTTATCGCCGATAACGTGGGCGATTGCGTAGGCGATACCGCCGGTATGGGAGCGGATATTTTCGAGTCCTACGTCGGAGCGGTGGTGGCTACGATCATTCTGGGGGCAACCTCAGCCATGTGCGCCGATAACCGTTTAGCTTATATGTCTCTGCCTTTGTTGATAATCATGCTGGGGCTGGTTGCTTCTATTGTCGGCGTATTATCTATTCATGTTCTGAAGAAGATGGATCCGGCCATGGCTTTGCGTTATGCCAGTTACATCAGCGCCGGACTCTTATTGATCGGTACTCTTTTTATGGTGCAGGGGAATGGTTTGCCGCTGGGGACATTTTGGGCGGTAGCCTCCGGATCGATTGCCGGTATAGTGATAGGCCGGTTGACGGAATATTATACCTCCGGTAAACCGGTCACCCATATCGCCGAATCATGTCAAACAGGAGCCGCTACCAATATTATCGCCGGGTTGGCGGTCGGCATGGAAAGCGTCGCCCTGCCGGTTCTGGCAATTTGCGCCGCTATCTGGGTAGCCTTTATGACCAGTGGTTTATATGGGATCGCCATTTCAGCGGTAGGGATGCTGGCCACCGTCGGTATCACCATGTCGGTTGATGCCTACGGGCCGATTGCCGACAATGCCGGCGGTATCTCGGAGATGTCCGAATTAGGGCCGGAAACCCGCAAGATTACCGACGGCCTGGACGCTTTGGGCAATACCACGGCGGCCATGGGTAAAGGATTTGCCATCGGTTCGGCAGCTTTGACTGCTCTGGCGCTTTTTTCCGCTTATACCGAAGCGGCGGGACTCAAGGGTATCGACATAACCAACGCGTATGTGGTTATCGGTCTGTTTATCGGCGGGGTTATCCCCTTCATGATTGCCGCGATGACCATGACGGCGGTGGGCAAAGCCGCTTTCAAAATGGTGGAAGAAGTACGCCGTCAGTTCAGAGAAATCAAGGGATTGATGGAAGGCAAGGCCAAACCGGAAACCGGACGCTGCGTGGAAATCAGCACCGATGCAGCCTTGAAGGAAATGATTATTCCCGGTCTTACGGCTGTCGTTGTCCCGGTAGTCGTCGGCTTTGTTATGGGAGCCGAAGCCTTAGGCGGAATGCTGGCTGGAGCTACTCTGTCCGGCGTGCTCTTGGCCCTGATGATGTCCAACAGCGGCGGCGCCTGGGATAACGCCAAGAAATACATCGAAGCCGGCAACTTAGGCGGCAAAGGCTCAGCCACCCATAAGGCGGCGGTAGTCGGCGACACAGTCGGCGATCCGTTCAAGGACACCTCCGGCCCGTCTATGAACATCCTGATTAAACTGATGACGGTTGTGGCCTTGGTTATCGCTCCGTTGTTGTAGATTTATTTGAATGGTAAAAAGCCGATCTCTTTTTATGTCATTGCGAGCGACCGAAGGAAGCGAAGCAATCTCTGCCC
>JACRJN010000139.1 GCA_016235675.1 Candidatus Schekmanbacteria bacterium | reverse complement strand
TTATTCGCCATTTGGCGTTGAATATGCTACGCAGTGTAAAAAAGAAACGTGAATCAATTAAAGGGTTACGGAAAAAAGCCGGTTGGGACAATGATGTTTTAAAAGAGATTCTTGCTCTTAAATTTATATGAGGTTGCCCTGGGTAACAGGGATTGACAATGCCCTAAAGATATAGTATAAGTTATCTATCGGAGGTGGAAAATCTTGATACCCGAAGAAGAAAAAGAACAACTGAAAAAAATGGTCACCCATTTGGCTAAAGTGATTAATAAGACACTTAATAACTCCAACGTGGTGCGTGAAGCCATGGAAATGATCCGCCATAACGGATATGGAGTGGATCTTTCTTTAGCCGCTTGTATCGGATTGTATAAAGAGGAAACCCCGCTTGTCCCCTCCCCCGCCCAAACATCCCCAAAATGCGCAGGTTGCAATTCCTGTAATCAGGAACTGAAATTCGAATTCGGCGACGCCGATATGGACTTCCTGAAAGCTATTAATCTGCGTATCAGCGAAGAATAAATTAGTATTGGAGCATTTGATGTTTCGGTGTGTCCCCACACCGAAACCGTAAAGGGACAACGTTATCCCTTAGGAGTTTCGGCGTGAGGACACACCGAAACATCAAAATGTAGCGCAGACCTTTAGGTCTGCTACGGCCACAGGGGTTAAATGCCGCGTTTGGGCAGGGCTAAAGCCCTGCGCTACGTCTTAAGTTAGTTTGTAGTTTGTAGCACGGGGGTTCATCCCCCGCTTCCGATGCAGGGTTCCTGCGTTTGCTGTTGGGGATAAACCCCAACGCTACGTCTTAAATCAACAGCATTGTGCAAAACCGGCCCCCTACCCTTTGCTCTGATTTAACCGACAACTTCCGGTAATTGTGCCATTTTTGTGTGGGCGTTGCCCACATCACAGGCAGGATGCCTGTGCTACCATTCAAGTCATTGATCATGAAAAAACGCCCATTGGTGTCAATTTTCCTGGCTTATGCGGCAGGGTTGCTTTTGGGTAGATTTTTGTCCCTTCCCGCCGCGACCTACCTAATTGCGGCACTGATTCTTTTATCTGCCGGCGGCGTGATCTATTATATCCTCAGAAAACCCCTGATTATCCCTGTCGGTATTTTACTGGTCTTAATCCCTCTGGGAGGCTGGCGGCAAAAGATTAATGCTCCGCCATCCGGAATGCCCCTTTTGCAACAGTTGGCCGATAATAACCGCTATAAGATCAAAGGCCGGATCATCAGCTTTCCGCAACAGTACAATTCCCGGAAACAATTTAAACTGGATGTCAAAGAAATTATCAGCCAAGAGGGAAAGGTCTATCCGGTTGCAGGGCAGATTCAGGTTAACGTCTATAATAAGCAGTTTGTTCCGGAATACGGCGCCGATTTAGAGATTATCACCCGGTTGCGCCCTGTTCCCGCTTATCGCAATCCGGGCGGCTTCAATTATCGGGATTTTATGTCCCGGCGCAATATTTACGGCAGTGCGACAATATATAAGCCCGATCAGATTATCCATGTAGAGAAAGGGAACGGAAATATAATTCTTTCATGGGTTTATGGATTAAAAACCCGGTTAAGCCGTTTCCTGCGGGAAAATACCCAACAGCCCTATCAGGGGATTTTGCGCACTATTTTGCTGGGAGAAAAAAGCAGTTTCTCCCCAAGAATCCAGGAGCAATTCCGCCAGACCGGCACCGCCCATATTCTTTCTATCTCCGGCCTGCATTTGAGTTTTGTGGCGTTATTGATTTTTCGCATCTTGCGGATGTCGGTCTTATGGGGATTGCCTCCCAGGCATTTGCTCCAATTGGGGAAATATTATAAACCCAGCCAATTGGCGGCTTTTTTCAGCCTGCCCTTCTTAATCTTCTATACCTTGCTGGTAGAATCCCCCGTCGCAACCGTGCGCGCCCTGATCATGGTCAGCGTTTATCTTTTGGGTATCATCATTGAAAGAGACCGGGATTTATTCAACAGCCTGGCTTTTGCCGCCCTGGTAATCTTAATCTGGCAGCCGGGAGCCTGGATCGAGGTGGATTTTCAACTATCCTTTGTGACCGTGTTTTTCCTGTTTGCCGCCATCTATTTACCCCAGCCGCCACTTCCCATACCCGCCTGGCTGTTTCAAGGTTTGACGGTACCGATAATCGCATCTTTGGCCGTCAGTCCCCTGACCGCCTACCATTTCCAGCAAATATCGCTGATCGGATTCATCGCCAACATTATCATCGTCCCCTTAAGTTCGCTGCTTATCCCCATCGGATTAGTCGCCGCCTTTGCCAGTCTTTTAGCGGTCACCCTGGGGCAAATTCTGGTCGCCCCCGCCCTCTGGCTGCTGCAACTGATCCTCTATCTGACCCAATTTTTCTCCCAAATCCCCCTGGCGGCTATAAACCTGTCTCCGCCCACGATACCGCAAGTCGTAAGCATCTATGCCCTGCTGTTCGCCCTGTTGCAATTGCCGCACACCCGCTTGGCTTATTATGCCATCCTGCCGCTGATATTTATTACCGGGATGGTTTTCCGCCCTCAAGCCGCATCAATCCATCCAGGTTTGGAAATCACCGTGTTGGATGTAGGCCAGGGGGATTCCACCTTTATCAAGTTTCCCAACGGGGAGAATATGCTGATCGACGGCGGGGGCGTTCCCAACGACCGCTTCGACATCGGCGCGCAGGTAGTCGCGCCGGTCTTGCGCTATAAACAGGTAAAGCGGATCGATACGATGATCCTGACCCATCCCCGATCCGAGCACTTGAACGGTTTGAAAGCTATTATCCGCCAATTCCCGGTTGGGCGAATCCTGGAGGCTCTCCCCTTTCAGGATGCTGACTGCAAGGAATACGATTCCCGCTCCTATCGTCAATTCAAGGAGTTGGCGACCCAAAAGAGGGTAGCGCAGCAATATATTTATGGCGGTCAGGAATTGACAATAGATCAGGCGCAAATAATATTTTTACATCCGCCTCAGGAAGGCTTCAAAGGGGGGATCAGCGATCAATCATTAGTGTTTAAACTGCGCTATAAACGATTCAGTCTGCTTTTTACCGGCGACCTTACCCGGCGCGGGCAGAAGTATCTGGCTAAAACCCGGCCTCAGGACTTATCCGCCATGATACTTAAAGCGCCCTATCATGGAGCAGCCCAAGCCTTCTATCCCCCCTTCAGCGATCTGGTCAACCCCAAAGCCGTCATTTTTACCGCCGCCTTCCACAATCGATACCGCCATCCCAACCGGAAACATTTAGATTATTACCATCAAACAGGCGCGCAAATCTACCGCACCGATTATCACGGGGCGATCCTCATCAACACCAACGGCCACGATTATCGCATCAGCATAGCGGCGGATGCTTCCTGATACTAAATCGCCAGCATAAATTAAAGAAATGCAGGGGCAGGGCTTGCCCTTGATTTGGTAGCGCAGGCATCTTGCCTGCGATGTGGGCAGCGCCCACACAAAAACGGTGCAATCACTGGAAGTGGTGGGTTAAATCGAAAGCTTCCATTCTATGCCGCAACACACAGGCAAGATGCCTGTGCTACCAAGAAACAACACAGGCAGGATGCCTGTGCTATCAATAGGGTGGGCTGTGCCGCCGGAGGTGAGAAGATGCTTATTTTTCGCCGGGCAGGGCAATATCTTCGGTTCCTGGAGGTATGTTGAGGGTAAACAGGTCTGGCTCCAATTTCCGGTTAAGACTGCTTTCGCTGAATTTAACCTTGACTTTGGTTGCCTCAAGGGGACGTGCTATTTCTACTATATTAGGAAATTGCAGGCCGTTTATTTCCTGATAATCATCCCATTGTATTTCCAAATTAATTTGCTTTTGCTGCTGAGAAATATACCGACGCGGCCGCATATTTTCACCGTTCACCCACAGCATTTGTTCCTCATCAACCTCAGGATCGCCGGTTTGCAACAGATAGTTGTTTTCATTGATCAGATAACGCATAGATGGAAAGGTGCTTCCCTTTAGCAAACCGGGGGCGGCCGTCAGAATATCCAGGATTTTTTCCAGTTCCAGATTGACCCCCAACAAGCGATAAAGATTGAAACGGGTGGCATCTCCCGTCATGACCTTATTTTCACCCGGAGAGTAAAACCGGAATTTGCCCTCCCGGCATACCAGAAATTGCACCGGCTGGCCGATAAAGCTTAAAAATTCCATCCGCAGAGACGCCGGGCGCTCTAAGACCACAATCGCCTTAAAACTCTTGGATTCGCCCCAGCTTTCAACCTGAAAATTCCCGATGGCCTGAACGCGGTTAATTTGATTGTTTTGTAATTCCAAATGCTGAAGGACTTGCCTGGTGGAAAAAGGCAGCCGCTGTGGCCGGTAGGTAGCGATCTTAGTTGCAGAAACACAAGCAGATGTAATAAAAACCAGCATGATGAGAAATACCGCCCGTTTGTTTTGTAAGCGGTATGAAGTAAAATTCATTTAACGAAAAATCCCCCCTTCCGAAACATCCATAAAAATCTTGAATTCCGTAGTCTAAAGCCCTTTAGGGCTGAATTCCCAGGGCTAAAGCCCTGGCACTACGGCTATTTTAAAATCGTGTACCAGCCCCTCAATTATTTGCTCAACAATTTATCAATCTTTTCCTTAATCTTCAAATTTTCCGGTTCCAAATCCAGAGCCTTGCGCCATTGCTTTAAGGCATCCTCTGGGTTACCCTTTTTATAATAAGCATCCCCTAAATGATCGACAATCACCGAATTGTCGGACAACAGATTCACCGCCCGTTCAAGCTCCATCACGGCGGCGTCGAATTGCCCTTTTTGGTAATAAGCCCAGCCTAAACTATCGATGAATGCTCCGTTATTGGGGTCTAGCGCCAAGGCTTTTTTGATCTCATCCACCGCCTCATCCAGATTAATTCCCTTTTCTGCATACATATAACCCAAATAATTATAGGCTTCGGCATGTTTGGGATTGATGCGCAAGGTTTCCCGTAATTGAGCAATCGAATCTTCAAAGCGATCCATTTCTTCAAAAGTAGTCGCTAAAAAGAAATGCAGTTGATCGTTATCAGCATTTATTTTCAACCCTTTCTGAAACATTTCGACGGCTTTGTCCAACCGGGCTGCTTCTTTATAAGCCAATCCCAGAGAGGTATGAATCTCTACATCTTCCGGTAACTGCACCAACGATTGCTCCAATACCTCTATCGCCTTGGAAAGCGCGTCCATCCTAGCGTATATTTCAGCCAGATTGAGATGCGACCGGGCGGATTTCGGGTCAAGCTTCACTATTTCCAGCGCCATGGCCAGGGCTTTTTCATATTCTTTGGTATCTTCATAAATTACCGAAATAAAATAACGCGCATCGATATTATCATTATCCAAAGAAATTGCCTGATTAAATGCAGCCAGCGCTTCAGGATAATTTTTAGTCCGGAAATATAAGGAACCCACTTTTAAATGAACATATGAGTTCTGGGGCGCATCATGGGCGATTATTTTATAATGTTCCAGGGCTTTATCCCAATTTTCCGTCTGGATATAAAGCTGCCCCAGTTTGTCCCTGATTCCAATGCTATGGGGATTATTATCCAATAACTTATTATAAACCTCAATTATCTTGTCATTATTTTTTTCATGTTGATAGATTGCAGCCAATTTATTTAAGGCCAGTTCAAAGGCGGGATTAAAATCCACCGCTTTTTGTAAATGCACCAAGGCTTTATCCGTCTTATTAAATTTCAAATAGAGATTGCCTAAATAAAAATGCGCCAGGCCGGAAGTCGGATTCTTTTCGATCCATTCTTTATAAACAGCTATTGCGTTATCTGATTGCTTGTTTTCCATATAAATTTCGCCCATCACGACATAGGCACTTTCCTGGGCGGGATCCAAAGTGACAACCTTTTTATAGGTTTCCAGCGCCTGGTCGGTTTTCTTCATATGATAATACAAGTCGCCCAAAAGCTTCAGCCCGTCGATGTAATCCTTTTTTAGGGCCAAAACCTCTTCCAGTTGGGCGACGGCTTCGGGGAAAAAAGCATGGTGAGCGTATAATCTGGCCAATTCATAATGCAGATACGGGGAATCAGGCACGATAGATATTGCGGCCTTCAACTCGGCAATCGATTGACCGGCCTTTCCGTCCAAGGCATATATTTGCGCCAAAGCTGCATGATAATAAGCATTTGGAGTATCGTGCGCCTGGATTACCTCTTCCGACCGGCTAATCCCCATAATATTCGAATATTCTGGATTTGTAGTTTCGACTAATTTGGCAGGAGGGGTAATTTTAGCGGTCGAACATGCTGCCAGGCTGAACAATAAGATTGTAGACGCTTTATTCCATTTAATCATTTCAGTTATTTCTCCCCAGGAATTTAAAAATGTATTTCTTTTTAAATTATAATCTTTGTTTATAAATAAGTCAAATTACATAACTCACCTTACGCATATCCGGGTCTTTCGGCTTGTCCCCAAGCCGAAACCGGGGCCGTGCCGGAACTATTAATAACCCCCAAAATCTCTCAAAATGTCATTCCCGTGAAACTTGTCCTCGTGAAAACGGGGAACGGGAATCCAGTATTTTTGAGAGTGTTGACATATAGATAGAAATTGTTTTTTCGTTCGTAGTTCGTAGTTCGTAGTTCGTAGTCC
>JACRJN010000141.1 GCA_016235675.1 Candidatus Schekmanbacteria bacterium | reverse complement strand
TCTTTGGTCGTAAAGCAGTTCCTTGATATGGAGGATGATTTCAATGTCTTTTTGGCGATATAAACGCTGCCCTTGTTTATCCTTTTTGGGTTTGATCAGGCCAAATTCCGCTTCCCAATAGCGCAGAACGTGGGGTTTTATGCCGGTGTGGTCACTTACCTGGCCGATTTTATAGAACATTTGTGCTGGGATTTGATTAGATGTCATTACTGTTCCCCCACCCGCACAAAGCCCAACACTGTTCTTGCCGATTTATAAGACGGTGCCATTTTTTACTCTTCCAAATACTATTTTTGCACCTGTCTTTTAAGATTGCGGCTGGCTTTGAAAACAACCACCTTGCGGGCGCTGATTTCAACAGTGCCACCGGTTTGCAGATTCTGCCCGATGCGTGAATCCTTTTGCCGAACGATAAAACTGCCGAAGCCTTTTATCTGGGTGCTTTCACCGTCCAATAATTTCTCACGAATGATGTCGAACACAGTTTCCACCGCTTTTTTCGCTTCCCTTTTGGACAAACTTCCATGCTTTTTCCAGATTTCTTCACTCAAATATGCTTTGGTCACAACTCCACTCCTCTTGATTTAGGTTATAAGATCGAGGGGACGATCAGTAATAATTAATAAGGCTACAGGCTCTAGGCTTCAGGCGCTGGGCTAAACTCTTTTTTAGCCAGAAGCCTGAAGCCCAGAGCCCAGAGCCTTTTTGTTAATTTTCCATCTGTTTCATCAAAAGCACCGTCTTAATTCCCTTGGCCTGCAAGTTATTTTGCTGAGATTTAGCCGCCTGATATGTAGGGAAGGCGCCGATTTTAACCTCGTATTTGGCTATATTCAATTGGGATGTTTCTATCTGCGCCGAATATCCTTTGGCCTTTAATTTGTTGAGCAAATCCTTGGCATTGCCGCGGTTAGTAAAGACCCCGGTACGTACTCTAAAACCGTCGTTCGGATTTTTATCGGAGGACAGATAGGTATCGAACCCGTCTTTTTGCAGTTGCTTTTCCATGTTTTGGGCTAGTTCGTAGTTGGAGACGCGTTCTACATAAACCAAGTAAGCTTTTTCGCTGACTTTAACCTTTTTTTGCTGCGGGGTCAGACCAAATTTGGCGATTTCATCCACTTTCTTTTTGGCTTCACGGGCGTTAAAGGTGCCCAATAATAAGCTATATTCACGTTGGTCTAAGGGCTGTACTTTTGCCGGCTCGACAGGCTTGACGGGCTTGACTTCAACCTTGGGCGCTTCTATTTCCACCTTTGGCGTTTCAACGGTAATCGGTTTTATCGGGATAACAGTTGGTTCCGTAGCAGGCGTTTCCAACGTCGGCGCAACGACCGGTGTTGGCGGTTTCGGCTGTTTAATCGGTTTTGCCGGTTCAGGCGGTGCGATTATCGGGCGCGATACCGCTAATTCGGTTTTTTCTTTCGACGTTATATGCAGTTTATATAAACTCCATATCAATACAATCGCCAGCAGGAAAATCAAAACCCCCATAAAAATCAAAGCCTTTTTATAGGGATTCTGCGGAGCGAGTTCTGCAATATAATCGTCGGAAGAATTTTCCGGGGGTAATAAATTTACGCTTTTCATTGTTTTTCAATTCTGTGCGTAGTCTTTTAAAGTTGTTGGTCACAGAGAGCACAGAGTTGATTTAAAATTAAAATAATATCCTGTGTTCTCAAGACGTTACACTATGAAATTAAGTATTGTCAAGCTAATCACAGAAATAGTTAAAATGGTAGTTCACCGCAGAGGCGCAAAGTACGCAAAGAAAATTATAATTAAAAATTTATCCGTAAATAATTCCCTCTTTTGGGAAAAGGGGAAATTAAAAACGTTTCTTATTTCTAAAAATTTGATTTTTTCCCTTTGCGCCTTTGTGTCTCCGCGGTAAATACAAACAGCTTATACTAGTAGAGTGTTCCATAAATAATGATGTACAGAACCTGTTATTGCGAGCGGAGCGAAGCAATCTCGATTTTATTGTAGCGTCTGAGATTGCTTCGGCGGTAAGGCTGCCTCGCAATGACATTAAACGTGCTATATTATTTTATGGAACGTTACACCAGTTGAGCCGGCGTTTCCTCTAAAATGAAGGCTTCAATCACATCGCCTAATTTAATATCATTGTAACCGGCGATTTTTATACCGCACTCATAGCCGACGGTTACTTCTTTGGCCTCGTCTTTAAACCTTCTTAAGGATTCCATCACCCCTTCATAAATAACGACATTATCTCTTAACAAGCGTACTTTGGCATTGCGGGTGATTTTGCCGTCCTGAACATAAGTTCCGGCAATTGTGCCGATGCGTGAAATGGTGAATGTTTCCTTGACTTGTGCCCGGCCCAGTAATTGTTCCGTATAAACCGGGGCAAGCAAGCCCTGCATCGCGGCTTTAACATCCGCAATCAAATTGTAGATGATGGTGTAAAGCCGGACGTCCACCCCTTCGGCGATAGCCAATTGTGCCGCTTTGGGCTGCGGGCGGACGTTAAATCCGACGATAATCGCATTGGAAGCGGAAGCCAGCATAACGTCCATTTCAGTGATGGCTCCAACCGCCCAATGTATGGTCTTGATTTGTACTTTCTCGGTGCCGACTTTGGATAAAGCATCGTTGATGGCTTCTACCGATCCTTGCACATCGGTTTTGATGATCAATTTTAACTCTTGTACCGCTCCCTCTTTTATCTGGCGATGTAAATCGGCTAAACTGATACGGCTGCTCATTTTGGATAGGCTGGTTTCTCTGGCTTTTTCCTGGCGCATCTGAGCGATTTGATGAGCCTTGCGTTCATCGGCGACTACGGCAAAGCTGTCTCCGGCCTGAGGGACGCCGGAAAAACCCAAGACTTCCACCGGAGTGGAGGGGGTGGCTTCCTCTAATTTTTCACCCTTATCGCTGATTAAGGCTCTGACTTTGCCGAAATGCAGCCCGCAAACAAAGGGATCGCCCAATTTTAAGGTGCCGTCCTGAATCAAAACAGTGGCCACAGGGCCGCGTCCTTTATCCAATTTGGCTTCGATAATCGTTCCCATGGCCGCTCTTTTGGAATTGGCTTTGAGCTCCAGCATTTCCGCTTCCAGCAGAAGCATAGCCAGAAGATTTTCCAGCCCTATTTTGCGTTTAGCGGAAACATCGACAAATATAGTTTTTCCGCCCCATTCTTCCGAAACTAACTCATATTTCATCAATTCCTGGCGTACTCTTTCCGGACTGGCTTCCGGTTTGTCGATTTTATTCACCGCCACCACTATCGGAACCTTGGCTTCCCTGGCATGGTTGATGGCTTCGATAGTTTGCGGCATAACTCCGTCGTCGGCGGCCACCACCAAAACGACGATGTCGGTGACCTGAGCGCCTCTCGCCCGCATGGCGGTAAAGGCTTCATGACCGGGCGTGTCCAGAAAGGTCACTTCTCCGTTGGGGAGTTTTACCTTATAGGCGCCGATATGCTGGGTAATACCGCCAGCCTCCTGGCTGACGATATTGGTAGAGCGGATAGCGTCCAGCAAAAGGGTCTTGCCGTGATCGACATGTCCCATGATGGTAACAACCGGGGGGCGGTGGGTGATTTTACCCTTGTCTTCGATATTGGCTTCCAGCAGGGTCTCCTTGCTTACCTCCAAGGATATTAGCTGCGGAGCCAAATTGAAATCTTTAAGAATATCGGTGGCTAAATCCAGGTCTAAAACCTGGTTTAAAGTCAGCATCTTGCCCTTGGTGATCAGGTGTTTGATTAAATCGTTGCTTTTGATCTCCATTTTTTGGGCTAATTCTTTTAAGGTTATCCCTTCGATGATTTCCACCGGCCCGGTTACCTTTGCGACAGGTACGATCACCGGTTTGACTTTCGGTGTCGGTTGCGGTGCTGTTTTGGGCGCCGGTTTGCCTGCAAATTTGGGATATGGTTTGAATGAAGGGGCTTCCTTCCTTCCCGGAGATGGTTGATGCCTGGTTTCTTTAGGTTTTTCTCTTTCGAAAGATCGTTGGGGGCTTATTTTTTGAGGTTCTTTTACCTTGAATTGTGTTTGATTTTGTTCCCTTTTCTTTTCCGGCGGGGCGGATACCTTCGGTGATGGGCTTGCCTTAATAGAACTGGCAACCTGAAGGAAATGATTTACTGTTTCTTCCGGCACCATCCCCATATGATTTTTAACGTCCAATCCACGCTGATTTAACTGAGTTATCAATTGCTTACTGTTAATACCTAGTTTTTTCGCTAATTCGTGAACCCGCATCAAAATCTCCAATATAATTAAAGAAATTAAAAACTTGTAACATACTAGCATAGCCCTTTTGTTTAGTCAACATTATTAAAAAGATAAAGGCACATAGAAAATCTAAGGAATCCGGAGCCGGTCTGTAATCTCTAACTTAAAGCGCTGCAAGGGGATAGATAATATGGTGCTCAATGTTTTTGGAACAAAGTATTTAATTAAAATTGTCATTTAAGTTCATATTTGGTAATATGGGAAAGAATATAGGAGACAGAAGTCAGAAGTCAGAATAATTTGTTCAATTGAATTTATTCTGACTCCTGAATTCCGGCTCCTGACTTTTTAAAATTTAACTTAAGGGATATTATGAAGGACAAACTACTAACTATCTTCAATAAAATGCACAACCATTTCGGCGATTTGCACTGGTGGCCGGCGGATACCCCGTTCGAAGTAATAATCGGGGCGATTTTAACTCAGAATACCGCCTGGACAAACGTTGAAAAGGCCATCGCCAATTTAAAGAATTCCCGGTTGATGGATTATGCTGGTTTGAAAACCGCCAAAGAAGAAGAGTTATCTCCTTTAATCCGCCCGGCGGGATATTATAACCAAAAGGCAAAAAAAATCAAGAATTTTATCCGGTTTTTAGAACAGGATTATACCGGGGATTTAGATGGATTGAAGAAAGAATCTTTGGGGGTTGCCAGAGAAAAATTATTAAAAGTACATGGGGTTGGGCCGGAGACGGCAGACAGTATTTTGCTTTATGCCCTGGAGAAACCGATTTTTGTAGTAGACGCCTATACCAAGCGGATTTTCAGCCGCCATGGTTTTTTACCGCAGATGGCCGATTATCATTTCGTTCAGGATTTTTTTATGGAGCATTTACCCCAGGACGTTAAATTATTTAACGAATACCATGCCCAGATCGTCTATACCGGAAAGAATTTCTGCCGCAGTAAGCAAATGTGTGAGGGGTGCCCGTTGGGAATTTTGAAGGGTGAAGGGTGAGGGGTGAAAGTTTGGATGTTTCGGTGTGTCCTCACACCGAAACCGTAAAGGAGTAACGTTCCTCTTGGTAGTTGGCGTGGGGACACGCCGAAACATCGATAATCATCATTTTATGACGTTAAATCTTTTATCAGTTCATTGACATTGTTAAACTCTTGGCAGCGTTCTCAATCAGAGACCTGAGGCGTCATTGCGAGCGGAGCGAAGCAATCTCCATGCGTGCGTCTGAGATTGCTTCGGCGATAAGGCTGCCTCGCAATGACGCTTTGGGTCTCTTATTGAGAACGCTACCAAATATTTATCGGTATCGTTACCTGATGTTTTTCTCCGATTTTAACTAAAGACATACTTTCTCCTTAGTTTAATATTATATATTTACAGTATAATTGACCTTTATTTTTTTGTCAATTATGATGGTCTCGTAAAAAGTTGTCATTCCCACGAAAGTGGGAATCCAGACCGATTCTAACTGTATGAAAATCCTAGATTCCCGTTTTCACGGGAATGACAGAAAAGTGCATTTTTTGACTTTTTACGAGACCATCAATTATAGATTAAATCCGTTGCCCCCAGACCACTCGGTTCAATCGGGCATAATCCTTTACAATCCGGATCGGGGAAAAGATTCGTGTCGCCTCCAACAACTCGCAGACCGCCGCGCCTTGTCCGGCTCCGATTTCCAGGCAGAGACAGCCGCCGCTTTTCAGCCAGTTTCCGGCGTCATTAATAATGCGCCGGATAATATCCAATCCATCCTTCCCGCCTAATAGGGCGGAATGCGGTTCATAATCCCGTACTTCCGGTTGTAATCCGGGTAATTCATCATCCCGGATGTAGGGTGGATTGGAAACCAGCAAATCTATTCGGCCCCGGTAACTTTCCAGCCCGTTGAATAAATCGGCGCAATGCCAGGAAATTTGATCCGCCACGCCGTTGCTTTGGGCGTTTTCCCTGGCAACTTCTAAGGCTTTGGGGGAAATATCGGTGGCGATTATTTGGGCGTTTTTTATCTCTTTAGCCAGGCTTACCGCGATAATCCCGCTGCCTGCGCCGATGTCTAAAATGAGCGGCGGATTTTCGCAGGATTTTTCCCGCCATAAATTTACGGCTGTTTCCACCAGGATTTCCGTTTCCGGACGGGGGATAAGCGTTTGAGAAATAACTTTAAAGCGCAGCGACCAGAATTCTTTGCAGCCTAAGATGTAGGCCACTGGCTCACGCATAGCCCGCCGTTGTATCAATTGACGAAATCGGAACAGTTCTTCCTTGCCGACAGGCCGATCAAAATCCAAATAAAGACGGGTGCGCTCGATCCCCAAAGTATGCGCCAATAAAAGCTCAGCGTCCAGACGTGCCATAGTTATGTGTTTTTGGGCAAAATAATCGGTCGTCCAGCGCAGGAGTTCAATAATTGTCCAGATTTTTTCCATTATTTTTTTATTCGGTTATCTTGATCTACTTTAACAATCTGGGGTTGATACTTGGTTCTGTTTTCCGGGGTGTCGGGAATGATCCCGTAGGCGGCGATAATTATCAATTCACCGGCTTTAGCCAGGTGGGCGGCGGCTCCGTTGGCGCAGATTATACCGGAGTCAGCCTTTCCGGGGATGGCATAAGTTTCAAAGCGGCTGCCGTTGGCCAGATTATAAATCTCCACCTTTTCATAAGGATAGATATTGGCGGCCTGCATTAAGGTCGTATCTATAGTCAAACTGCCTTCATAGTCCAAACAAGCTTCAGTTACCGTGGCGCGATGAATTTTAGATTTTAAAACAAGAATTTGCATGTTTTCCCTTAATAATCGCGTAGTCCCAGCCCTTCAGGGCTGATCTTCATGGCATAAAGCCATGCGATAAAGACTTACAAATGGTTAAACCTTCTCGGCTATAATGCAAGCCGTTTCAGATGAACATACCTTTAGTCTCAGCCTAAGCTGAAAATGCGCGGCTAAAGCCACGGGACTACATTCTTTATTAATTCAGCTTAAAGACAAGCCGAAAGACCCTGAAATGCGCTACTATATATTGGTATTATTTTACGGCGGAGACTTATGGTAGGCCGACTGCATTATATAAAAAAATAAAGGGGGGTAACGGCGGTAGTACGGAGCCTCGAAAGGACGTGACTGACCGCCGCTGGGGGGACCCCCTTTAAAATTAGCTTTATAATACTATTCTACTATATAATTCTGAAACTGTCAACTAAAACACAGCGTCTTTCGCGCGTAAAAGTGCGGGCATTGGTTAAACCCTCGCCGGTCGGGCTGGCGATACTGAAAGAGGCGAACCCTTCGCCGGTCATTCCCAACCCGGCATATGAAGGGCCGTTTTTCACGAAAATGCTTGTATTTATTGTTCGTGCCATCTTACTTAAGTTGTCGATATTGCGCGAGTGCATTACCGCCGTATGCCCATTGCCCTGTTCCACTTCTTTGGCTAATTTAATGGCTTCCTCCACGTTTTTTACCCTGACCAGCGCCATTACCGGCATTAATAATTCGGTCCAGAAAAAAACATGATCGCTGTCGACCTCGGCTAAAATCAGCCTGACGTCCGGTTTAGCCTCGACCCCGATCTTTTCCAGTATTAGCTGAGCGTCTTTGCCTACCCATTCCTTATTGATAACCCCTTCACGCCCCGGCCCGTGTTCTTCCCGGATGATCAATTTCTTCAGGCGCTCGATCTGCCAGCCCTTGATTTCATAAGCGCCGGCCTTTTTCATCTCATTTTTCAACTCGTCGGCGATGGAATCGACGGCGATGGTTTCTTTTTCCAGGGCGCAGACGATATTATTTTCAAAAGACGCCCCATCGACAATATCACGGGCGGCTTTAGGAATATCGGCGGTTTCATCCACCACTACCGGGGGATTTCCCGGCCCTGCGGCAATCACCTTTTTTCCCGACTGCATCGCCACTTTTACTACCGCCGGGCCTCCGGTTACCACCATCAGGCGGATTTTGGGATGCTTCATCAACTCCTGGGCGCTTTGGATGGTCGGTTCAGCGACCGTACAGATTAAATTAGCCGGCCCTCCGAGCCGGACGACGGCTTCATTTAAAACCTGTACCGCGGCAATCGACGTTTTCCTGGCGCTGGGATGCGGGTTGAAGACCACGCTGTTGCCGCCTGCAATCATCCCGATGGCGTTACAAATGATTGTCGCTACCGGATTGGTGACCGGAGTAATGGCGCCGATTATTCCGTAAGGGGCGCGCTCGACCAAAGTCAAGCCGTGATCGCCGGAATATGCCGTCGGTTCTAAGATTTCGCAACCAGGCGTTTTCTCTGCGGCTAATAATATCTTTTTTAGTTTATGCTCATAGCGGCCTAACCCGGTTTCCTCATATGCCATCCGCGCCAATAGCGGGGCCTGTTCGACAGAGGCTTTGCGCATAGCGTCCACAAATTGACAGCGCTGCGCCAACGTCAATTTATCCAGTTGATCAAAAGCGGTTTCGGCGGCATTTACGGCTGATTCGATATTGGGAAATACCCCGATGCCTAAAGACGGTTTTTCAACCGGGGGATTAACTTGCGGGGCCGGGGCTAAATTTACCGCCGGAGTAACTTTTTTAGTTGGTGCGGATTGCTGTTCCAAACGGGCAACGACCCGTTCGACTATCGATTTTATTTGGTTTTCGTCAACTCTAACCGGTTGAATCGATTCACTCATTGCATTTCCTGGATACTAGGCTTGAGGCTTGACTAGTGAGGTTTGAGGGAACTACTATTCTTTCCTCAAACCCATAGGCGCTAACTTAAGGCATTTATCTGTAGCGCAGACCTTTAGGTCTGCCCCGGATTGGGTACAAATGTTGCGGCTGCCGGCAGGGCTTAAGCCCTGCGCTACGTTTAAGTTAGCGCCTATACCCCTCAAGTCTGGTTTATGGTGCCGAAGCGGGGAGTCGAACCCCGACGGGCGTACACCCACTAGACCCTGAACCTAGCGCGTCTACCAATTCCGCCACTTCGGCACTGTTTCCCAACCGCCTCAAGTTTTATCATTTTTTTGGCTTTATGTCAATCTTTTTCCGGGGGAAAATAATTTAGGGGATGAAAGAACCCCTTCATCCCCTAAAAAAAGGCATATTATGGTAACCGCAGGCAAAAACCGATCAAATGCAGAAGAAACTGCGCTACTATTTTGAGTTTGAGGAGAGATATGTCATTGGGGTATATAAAGGTTACGAAGGTATAAGGCAGATTGTTTAGTTTTTTCTCGATGTTTCGGTGTGTCCTCACACCGAAACCTTTAAAGGGGTAACGTTTCCCCTTGATAGTTTCGGCGTGTGAATAAGCGTCAGGAGGAAACTCCTGACGCCACAAGCGCTGTGCTGTCAGGAGTTTCCTCCTGACAGCTTTCTGCTACATTTGAAAGCGAATTAGTATTATAAGGCCAGTATACAACACCTTTGTTTTTACTGGTAAAGATTTAATTCGGTAAGAATAAATGGGTTACCCCCTACCAATTTTAGATAGGGGGTAACAACTGAATTTGAGGAGATTACTTTCTTTTTTTATAGCCGATCAGACCGATTAGACCGGAACCAAGCAAAAACATAGTAGCAGGCTCCGGGATTGGAGCGACTGAGCCGCGGAAGAGGAACATATTATCGTTATAATCACGATCTCCGCCGCCCCAAAGGTCTTCAAAACCGACGATTGCCTGGCCGGGAGCGATAAATTCTACTGCGGCGTGCGGTATATTGTCGGGATTACGCGTACCTGGCCCCATCAAAAATGTATTTCCGGTATTTTGGACATAAATTCCAAAAATTAATTCATTCCCAAAGGGGAAAGAACCCAGGTTAACCACTTTACCAATCTCACGGTTTGTAGCAATGTACTGGCTGGCCGGCGAGTAAAGATGTAACTCACTGGTATAGCCGGCGGATGCCGGGAGTACTTCGACCACAATCTCGCCTCCTAATGAGTATACTTGCCCGCCAATTACCGGAGCGGCAAAAGAACTGGATATGGCGAATAAACTTATCGTCAGCGCCGCAAGCAGATAAACAAATATTTTTTTCAATTCAGGTCACCTCCTTCCTGGTTATCGTTAATTATATGATGGTAATTTATGTTAATTAAATTGTCAAGGATAAAATGCTTTTCGGTGCAAATATTAATAGCATTTTTCTGTCACATCAAGAGTTTTTTATATTGACAAGAGTACTATTTTGTGTGAGCATAGCATTATTATTATGTAAGCGGGCAACTAATATTCAAGGAGGGAACAAGCATGAAAAAACTTCTCACGGCATTTTGCAGTGTACTGGCAGTGTTTACAGTTACAGCGGTTCAGGCTGCCAGCGTTACGGCTACCGTTACGGCAGATAATCATTATGCGTTATATGTAGGAACGGGAAATTCGGTACATACCCTTGTCGGGCAAGGGACATGGTGGTATAATGCGGAAACTTTCACCTTTTCTATTAATCCCGATGACCGTTTGTATCTGGCCGTCTGGAGTGATAACCTCGCAGCCCAGGGCGTTCTTGGACAATTTGTGATTGATGACGGTTCCACCACGCAAACTATCCTGACCAAACCAGGGAATTGGAAAAAGTTCTTAACCTTCAATGATTTGAATGCCCCCACTCCAGTTCCTTCCGTAGCTGAGGTTTCAGCCTATGTTGCCAATGCCGTCTGGACGCCCGTAACTGATAGTATTCCCCACGGAAGCAGCCCCTGGGGGTATATTGCCGGCATTGACACGAGTGCCCATTGGATCTGGGGAAGTGCGCTGCAACCAGGTTCCGGTTATGGCGAATACCAGATTCTGACCCCTATTCCCGAACCGACTACCATGTTATTGCTGGGTTCCGGATTAATTGGGCTGCTCGGATTGAAAAAGAAGAGAAATTAGTTAAATATTTGATAGCGTAGAGATACAGAGACTTGAGCAATAAATTTGTTCCGGCTGAAAAATGTCATTGCGAGGCAGCCTTATCGCCGAAGCAATCTCATACGCTCGCCTGGAGATTGCTTCGCTCCGCTCGCAATGACGCGTCAGGGTCTCCTATTGAGAACGCTACCAAATATTTACCAAGTGTTTTATGAAAAGGGCTGCATCTTTATCTTCAAAAGGATGCAGCCCTTTGTTTTATAGATAAATACATTTAACTCAGCTTAAAATATTTCTCAATATCAACACCACTTATTTATAATATCAACTATTTGCTTGGCTTGCTTTTCACTGCTGATGTTGAATTTACTTTGCTGGCGATATTCGCCGTTCATCTTTCGATACCGCCTGATGGAAATTTGCCTGGCGCCGTATTCCTTGGTTTTGCGGTCTAAATCCTGATACAAAAACATGATAGTAGTCCAGGCGCCCTTGGTTAAAACTTCCTTTTCCAGTTCCTTGACCAAAAGCTCTCCGTCTTCTTCGTAATTGATGGTAATTTCCTCAATTGTTTTCGACATGTCGCTGCTTTCCTTTCTGAATGATATGTTCACCGCAGAGGCGCAAAGGGCGCAGAGAAGAATTGGTTAAAAATAATAATGCTTGTTTCTTTCGGCTTGTCCCCAGGCCGAAAGTCCCACGTGCGTGTTTCGGCTTGGGGACAAGCCGAAACAAAAAATTATCCATTATCCATTGTCACTTATCCATTATTCCTTATTTCTGCAAATTCCTTAACGAAAACCAATCAGCACTTAATTGTACATCAAAAACAATCTCTTCGTAAACTACAAAGGTTGGTCAGCGGAAGAAAATCAGCGGAGCGCACAGTGACTACCACTTTGCCCCAAACCAAAGCCGCGTCGGGTTTGGGGATGCAGGTTATACTTTAAACGGTCAAAAAAGTAACTTATACGATACGTTATTTAAACCTTTTTGTCAAGCGAGATTGACAAATTTACCGATTATATTTATTATTTAAATATTCCATTATAAATATTTATCTTTCGAGTACCTAAATGTTTCTAAAACAGGAAGCGCCCGTTACAAATTTTGAAAAAATAGCCTTGCCACATTTGGATTTTATCTATAAATCCGCCTATCGTTTTTGCGGGAATGCCACTGATGCCGAGGATTTGACGCAGGAAACGTTTCAGGTGGCTTTTGAAAAATTTTCGCAATTACGGGATTTGGCCAAATGCCGCAGTTGGTTATTTATGATCATGCGCCGCTTGTATCTTAAAGAAATCGAACGCAGCAAGCGTTACACGATTGTTGATTTCGAGGATTCCAATTACGACATAGATCATATTAAATCCATCGGCGAAAAACAATTACGGCATGTAATAGACGGGGAATTGCAAAACACTTTAAATAAACTTGACAAACGTTATAAAGTTCCCTTGGTGCTTTCTTATTTAGGGGAGTTTTCCTACCAGGAAATCGCCGATATGCTGAAAATCCCGATCGGTACGGTAATGTCCCGGATAGCGCGCGCCAAGATTTATCTGAAAAAGGAGTTGACTAAATCGCTGTAGATAAATAACCTGTTGGTAACTGGTATATGTACAATCGGGAGGGGGATACGATGGGAGAATGTTCGCTATTTGCTATACAAATGGAGCTACTGCCTGCTCTATATACTTCCGAACCGCAATTTTCAGATTTGATTAATCATCTGCAAATTTGCGCTGCTTGCCGGGGGAAATTTCAACTGTCGCAAAAACTGGATGAATTGATTAAAGATCGGATGGCAAATATTTCCGTCCCATTATTACTGAGGGAAAAGATTACGGCAAAGTACGCGGATTTAACCAGCGACGGCGACGAATGGTTTTATCGCGATCAAGACCTGCCGACTCATGAACCTATCGCCCAAAAATTAAACTGGCTGGCGGTTAGTTCGCTACAACACCATCTTGGCCTGATTGACAAGAATAAGCAATTGATAACCGATAAAAAACTAAAATTCCCCAAGCCGAAAGTTATCGCGGATATTCCATTTACCAATGATGTATTGTATAATAACAGACTTAATTGGAATAAATGCAGCTTGGGCGATGTCGAAGCTGCGTTTATCCTCTTTGAAGAAGCAGGACTGGCCGGTTCTTTATATCTGCTTCCTGAGGATGAGGCCGAATTAAAACATTGGAGCGGGGAAAAACAGGTTATCCAGCAAGGGGATTATCGGGTGTCGATTTGGAAAAGCGGGGAGATGGTTTATTCTAAGGTGTTAAAACAGGCTTAAGAAAATTCTTCGAGATACGAGGTACGAGAAAACGATTTCTTGTAATTCCGTATCTCGTATCTCGTACCTCGTACCTCGATTAATAATCGGGAGGATTAAAGTTTTGCCCAAAGTTTTACTGGTTTTAGGAAGTAATTCCGATTTGCCGTTATTCGGCGATGCCTTGAAATTATGGCCGGCGTTGGGTATCGAAGTGCAGGTGGAAATATCTTCCGCCCATCGATCCCCGCAAAGAACACTGGAATTGGCAACGGGAGCGCCAGGGCAGGGGATTGAGGTGATAATCGCCGGAGCGGGAGGCGCGGCGCATTTGGCCGGAGTAATCGCCGCCCATACAATTTTACCGGTAATCGGCGTGCCGATCAACGTACCCCCCTTCAACGGGTTCGATTCATTACTGGCCATGGCGCAAATGCCCAAGGGTGTGCCGGTGGCAACGCTGGCCGCCGGTGAATTTGGGGCGACTAATTCGGCAATACTGAGCGCCCAGATATTAGCGCTGAAATACCCGCAGATTCAGGGGAAATTAACCCGTCTGAAAGAGATAATGGAGCAAAACGTAGCTTTTAAAATCGACGCCGTTTTGGCCGGCTTAGGGTAGGGGCAATGCTATTAAAAATCAACCCCCAAAATCCTGAACCACACCTTTTAACCCAGGCAGCCCAAATCATCCGTCACGGCGGCGTCGTGGCTTTCCCCACCGATACCTCTTATGGTCTGGCGGTCAATCCCTCCGATTATCAGGCAGTAGAAAAAATCTACCGGCTCAAAGGGCGGGATTACGACAAGCCTTTGATATTGCTCATCAGTAAAACAGCTCAATTAGGGTTGTTGGCGGCGGATTATCCGTCTTGGGTAAAGGATTTAACCGACAAATTTTGGCCGGGGCCGCTTACGCTTATTTTCCCTGCCTGTGAAAGCTTAAAAAATCTAGCTATCGGTGCCAGCGGCAAAATCGCCATCCGCTTCCCGGACAATAAAACAGCCTGCGCCTTAATCGATTTAGCCGCTACCCCCCTTACCGCCACCAGCGCCAACCCCTCCGGTTATCCCAGCCCATTTTCTGCCCGTGAAGTAGCCGCCTATTTCCCCCAGGGACTGGATTTAATAATCGACGCTGGAGAAAGCGAACGGGGGCTGGATTCCACCATATTAGACGTAACCGCCCATCCATTCCGTTTAATCCGCAGCGGTGCTATCGCTCCTAAGGTTTTGCAGGCTGCGGGATTCATTTTTGAATAATTTGGTGGCGTTTTTAATAGGAGACCTGGTAACGTACATATTATTAGGATGCCGCGAAGCATAGACATATTTCCCCGCCGTAGTGCCAGGGCTTTAGCCCTGGAAATTCAGCCCTAAAGGGCTGGAACTACGGAGTTTAAGATTTTTTCCTGATGCAAACAAAAAGGTCTCCCTATTTCTACGCTGCTTAAAAATTATAGGCTATAAAAAGGCGTCTCACAAAAGTGAAGACGCCTTTTTTATTTGTTTTTTCTTTGATGTTTCGGTTTAAAAAGTATGAAACAATCAATGGCTTTATTTCCCGGTCAAAGTGTGGTATAAAGCTGAGAAGGCTTTTTGTGGGGTTTCCGATTTATCCCTATATCCGGCGGCACAGGCATTTTGCCTGGGCATCACAGGCTGGAAGCCTGTGCTACCAATGTAGGGTGGGCTGTGCCCACCTATTGATGTTTCGGTGTGTCCTCACACCGAAACACCCATTGAAACATCCCTAACAGGAAATTTTCATGTCCACATCAGAAATCGTCATCCGCGGCGCCAGGGAGCATAATCTGAAGAACATCGATCTTACGATCCCGCGCGATAAATTAGTCGTCATCACCGGTTTGAGCGGTTCGGGCAAGTCTTCGCTGGCTTTCGACACCATCTATGCCGAGGGGCAGCGCCGTTATGTGGAATCGCTGTCGGCTTATGCCCGGCAGTTTTTGGAGCAGATGGAAAAGCCGCAGGTGGAGTCCATCGAGGGGCTGTCTCCGGCCATATCGATCGAGCAGAAGACCACCTCCAAAAACCCGCGCTCAACCGTCGGCACCATCACCGAAATTTACGATTACCTGCGCCTGCTTTACGCCCGCGTCGGTCAGCCTTACTGCTACAAGTGCGGCAAAATCATCAGTTCGCAAAGCGTCTCCCAGATTGTGGATAAGGTGCTGCAACTGCCGGAGAAGACCAAGTTTCAGGTGCTCTCGCCGATTGTACGCGGCCGCAAAGGGGAGTATCGCCAGATGTTGGGAGAGTTGCACAAGCAGGGGTATCTGCGCGCCCGCATCGACGGCAAACTCTATAATCTGGAAGAAGTGCCCGATCTGGACAAGAACAAGAAGCACGACATCGCGGTGGCGGTGGATCGCCTGATGGTCAAGGAGGGCATCCGGACGCGTCTGGCCGATTCGCTGGAGAACGCCCTCAAACTGAGCGAAGGGTTAGTCATCATCAATATTCTGGAGAAAGGGCAGCCGGAGGATGAGCAAAAGGACTGGCTCTTTTCCGAAAAGATGGCCTGTGTGGATTGCGGGGTAAGTTATCCTGAAATGACGCCCCGCTTTTTCTCCTTCAACAATCCGCACGGAGCTTGTCCCGGCTGTGACGGTCTGGGAGAGAAGATCGAGCTTGATCCGCACCTGGTTATCCCCGATCCGCATAAATCCATCAATGAAGGAGCGCTGAAGGCTTGGGACGGAATGGGGGGCGGCCTGGATACCTTTTATATGCAGAAACTGCGTTCTGTTGCCGTTCAGCTTGGTATCGACTTAAACACACCCTTTGTCTCTCTTTCGCCGGAGCAGCAAAAGATTATCCTCTACGGCACTACCGAGGATATTATGTATAGCTTGCAGAGCCGCACCAAAAACAGCCGATGGGAATGGGTAGGAACTTTCGAGGGGGTGGTCACCAATCTGATGCGCCGCTTCCGGCAGACCCAATCTCAGCAAATCCGCAACCAAATTCAAAAATACATGTCCAGTCGTCCCTGTCAGGAATGCAGCGGGGCGCGTTTAAGGCCGGAAGCGCTGGCGGTGAAGGTGGACGGTCATAATATTTCCCAGGTTTGCGGCCTTTCCATCCGCCAGGCTTTGGAGTTTTTCGTTCATCTGATTTTAAGCCCGCAACAGCAAGTCATCGCTTGTCAAATATTTAAGGAGATCATCGACCGTCTGACCTTTCTGGCTGATGTCGGGCTGGATTATCTGACTTTAGAGCGTCAGGCCGGGACGCTATCCGGCGGCGAATCGGAGCGCATCCGTCTGGCCACTCAGATCGGCTCACGCTTAGTGGGGGTGCTCTATATCCTGGATGAACCGAGTATCGGCCTGCATCAGCGGGACAACGCCCGTCTGCTCAACACCCTCAAAGGGCTGAAAGAATTGGGCAATACCGTGCTGGTGGTGGAGCATGATGCCGAGACCATCGAAAGCGCCGATTATGTGATTGACTTAGGGCCGGGCGCCGGGGCTAACGGCGGTGAAGTGGTGGCCTGCGGTACTCCGGAGGAGATTAAGCGCCATCCCACCTCCCTTACCGGGCAATACCTGTCCGGACGCCTGAGCATTCCTATCCCTGCCAAGCGCCGCCGTCCGAAGAAGCGTTATCTGGAAATTACCGGGGCGCAGGAACATAATCTAAAGAATGTCGATGTAAAAATTCCACTGGGGCTGTTTGTTTGCGTCAGCGGGGTGTCGGGGTCGGGCAAAAGCAGTCTGATTATCGAAATATTATACAAGATGCTGGCGCGGCACTTTTACCGCAACAGCGATCCACCGGGCAAGCATAAGAAAATCACAGGGTTGGAGCATATCGACAAGGTGATCGACATCGATCAATCGCCCATCGGACGTACTCCGCGCTCCAATCCGGCCACTTATACCGGGCTTTTCTCTCCCCTGCGCGACCTGTTTGCCGAATTGCCCGAATCCAGGCTGCGGGGTTACAAACCGGGGCGCTACAGCTTCAATGTCAAGGGCGGACGCTGTCCGGCCTGCGAGGGGGACGGCATCATCAAGATCGAGATGCACTTTTTAGCCGACATCTATGTCAAATGCGAGCAGTGCGACGGCACCCGCTACAACCGGGAGACTCTGGAGATAAAATACAAGGGCAAGAACATCAGCGATGTGCTTCAGATGAGCGTTACCCAAGCCTGGGGCTTTTTCGAGAACATCCCGGAAGTGGCCAGGAAGCTGCAAACCTTGCATGAGGTAGGCTTAGGGTATGTCAAGCTGGGACAATCGGCAACCACCCTTTCCGGAGGCGAGGCGCAGCGGGTGAAGCTTTCCAAGGAACTGAGCCGCCGGGATACCGGCAATACCCTCTACATCCTGGACGAACCGACCACCGGCCTGCACTTCGACGACATCAAAAAGCTATTAGCGGTGCTCAATCGCCTGGTAGAAGCGGGCAACACCGTCTTGGTGATCGAACACAACCTGGACATTCTTAAAACCGCCGATTACCTGATCGATCTAGGCCCGGAAGGCGGCGACAAGGGCGGGCAGATCATCGCCTGCGGCACGCCGGAGGAAATCGCGGCAAATCCGGTTTCCTACACTGGTCAGTTTTTGAAAAGTGTATTATAATGGGTTTGAGTTTTTACCGCAGAGGCGCAGAGAACGCAGAGGAAAAACAAAATAAAGGGATTTTTTATGAAAACACTTAAAGCAAAATATTCAAACGGTGTACTTAACCCAATGGAAAAGTTACCTTTTTCAGAAGGCGTGGAATTAACTATTAGTATTCTTAGCCCGGATACTGAACCAAAAAAAGATTTGTTTGCCAAAGCTGCGGGAGCCTGGAAAGGGAAAGTAGATGCTAAAAAGTTGATTAACGATATTTATGCCGACCGGCTTGTGTCAGGCAGGAAGGCGCCTAAGCTAAAATGAACTATGTTTATCTTATCGACACTGATTGGATAATCCATTATTTAAATGGGCAGGTTAAAATTGTAGAAAGGTTAAATACGTTACGAAAAGATGGATTAGCTATTAGTATGGTTTCTTTGGCTGAATTATACGAAGGAATTATCTATTCAAAAGAACCAAATGCAAGTAAGGACGCCTTGAAGTCATTTCTTACCGGTACAGTAGTTTTAGATATTAATGAGGGAATTTGTGAAGTTTTCGGGCAAGAACGCGGCAAACTCAGAAAACAAGGAAAATTGGTAAGCGATTTCGATTTACTGATTGCGTCTACCTGTCTATATTATAATCTCACACTTTTAACTAATAATCGGAAGCATTTTTCGATGGTTGAAAATTTGAAAATTATTTCTTTGTTAAGGTAGTTAAGCATGGGCAAGTTTTGTGCCAATTGCGGCGGCAGATTAATTAAAAAGGCGGTAACGCTTGACCAGCACTGGGGGGAACAAATTGTAGTGTTTGAAGATGTCCCCGCCAAGGTGTGCAAAGATTGTCAGGCTATTTGGCGATCCTGCGAGGTCTTGGAATCGATGGACAGAATTCTGACTCAAAATGTAAAGCCGGAGAAAAAGCTGGCGGTGCCGGTTTGGTCGTTAACTAATCGGCTGAAAAATGCTGCATAATTGGTTGTTTGGTAATATGAAAAAATATTTTATATTGATAGATGTTTTGGTGTGGTTTTACAGCGAAATACATCAGTAAAGATGCAATAAATAAAATCCAGTCTTTGTATGATAAAGTGCAAAAGATCATATTGGCATAGTTCACACAGAGACACAAAGACACAGAGAAAAATAAAGGGCAAAAAAGATTTTTTGTCTTTAACCTTCTGCTTTTTAATTAGCTTTTCCTCTGTGGCTTTGTGTCTCTGTGTGAGGTAAAAACAACGTTCCAGTTGTTTAATGCAGTAACGTAAGTCGGGCTAAGTTTCAAACGCTGCCCAGGAAATTTGGAAGGCAAGTCGATGGATTTTTTTGTTTGCGCTTTGGGATTGGTTTTAATTCTGGAGGGAATGCCTTATTTTATCTCCCCGCCTCAGATGAAACGTTTTATCCGCCATCTGCTTGAAATGCCGGACGAACAGTTGCGCAAGGTGGCCTTTTTCAGTATGCTTTTGGGGCTTTTGCTGGTCTACCTGGGGAGGAAATTTTGCGGATAGCAGCCATTGTTCCCGCCGCAGGTTTAGGTAAACGCATGGGATCAGATCAGGAAAAGCAATTCCTGGAACTGGCGGGCAAACCGATAATAGTCCACACTTTGATGGCGCTCTCCTTAAATCCCAATATATCAGAAATTTACCTGGTAACCCTTAAGGAAAAGGTTGAATATGGCCGCCGGGAATTGGTAGAAAAATATCAGCTTGCCAAGGTATCGCAGATCGTTGCCGGAGGGGCACAGCGCCAGGATTCGGTAGCCAACGGGCTGCTGGCTTTGCAGACTATCCCCGATCTGATTTTAGTCCATGACGGAGTGCGCCCGCTGGTCAGCCAAGACACTATCAACCGGGTAATTGCCGCCGCCCAGGAATTCGGCGCAGCCATCGCCGCCCTGCCGGTCAAGGAAACGATTAAAGCTGTCGATGCCGACGGATTGGTAAGACATACCCTGGAACGCTCCCAATTATGGACGGTACAGACACCTCAAGTCTTCCGCTATCAATTATTCAAAGAGGCATTGAAACAGGCGCAGCAACAAAATTTCTATGCCACCGACGAAGCCGGACTGGTGGAACGCATCGGCCATCCGGTCAAAGTCGTCCCCGGCAATCCGGAAAATATCAAGATTACCACCCCGGAGGATTTGGCAATTGCCGAGTATTGGCTGGGTAAAACCGCCCCCTGCATCCGGTAGCACAGGCTTCCAGCCTGTGATTCGTAGCTTCCGGCGCAGGGTGTTTCCCTTGCGTCTGCATGTTTGGGATAAACCCCAACGCTACATGTGGACGGATGTTTCGGCGTGTCCTCACGCCGAAACATCAATTCACAGGCTGGAAGCCTGTGCTACCAAAAACAGGATGTTGTGGTTAAAAAACCCTTAGGAGCGAGTATGATAAACAAACTCAGGATAAAAGAAGAATTTATCCACTTGATCATGTTGGACGGGGTTTCTCGCCAGGAAAGAGTCGTGGCGGATTATTTAGCAGGGGTTCTCAAAGCCTTAGGCGCTGAGGTGACATTCGACGGGGCGGGGGAGAAGATCGGCGGCGATTGCGGGAATCTGCTGGCAAGGATGCCGGGCAATCGTCCGACGATAGCCCCGCTGATGTTTAACGCCCATCTGGATATAATCAGCAGCCGGGACGGGGTGGAACCGGTTTTCACCGATGGGATATTTACCAGTCAACAGGATAAGATTTTAGGTGCCGATGATCGCTCCGGGATTGCGGCTATCCTGGAAATGCTGCGGGTGATCAAGGAAAACAATCTGCCGCACGGGGATTTGGAACTGGTTTTTACCGTGGCCGAAGAGGTGGGGTTATTGGGGGCTAAACATCTGGATTATGGGTGGATAAAAGCGCTTCGGGGTTTTTCCCTGGACAGCGGAGAGCAGGATTTGGTGATTTTTGCCGCCCCAGCTTCCAATCGGATGACCTACAAAGTCTATGGTCTGGCGGCTCATGCTGGGGTGCATCCGGAGCAAGGCATCAGCGCCGTTCAGATCGCAAGCCAGGCCATCGTCAACATGCCTCTGGGGCGGATCGATGAGGAAACCACCGCCAATATCGGTACCATCAAAGGCGGAACAGCCACCAACATTATTCCCGATTTTGTGGAATGCCTTGGCGAGGCGCGCAGTCACGATATGGCCAAACTCCAGATACAGACCAAGGCCATGGGAAATGCCTTCCGACAGGCATTGGAGGCATACCGTATTCCAAATGACGGTAATTTGCCGCTCCTTGAGGAAGAAATCCGGCTGGAGTACCCTCAAATGCGGGTGGCGGAAGATAGCCCCTGTAGCTTGCTGCTCAGGCAAGGGATGAAGGCTTTAGGGCGTGTTTGCCGCTTTGCCAAAACCGGCGGCGGCTCTGACGCCAACATCTTCAACAGCCAGGGGATAGAAACGTTGATCATCGGAACGGGAATGCACAACCCGCACACCGCCCAAGAAAACATCGCACTGGCCGATATGGTGCGCTGCGCCCAATTGCTGGTGGAATTGGCGAGGGTATAGATTTTTTGTAGTCCCAGCCCTTTAGGGCTGGCATTACCGGGGCTAAAGCCCCGGAACTACGGCAGGATTATGGTAAAAAAAGGGAGTTAATTTGACCATTATTACACTAAAACAAAACCGTGACAAATCGCTAAAACAGATGCACCCCTGGATATTTTCCGGGGCGATTGCCCAAGTAGACGGAGCGCCGGTTTCCGGTGACCTGGTAAAGCTCGTCAGTCAGCAGGGGGAATTTCTGGGGGTTGGGCATTATAGCCAAGCCTCGCAAATACGGGTACGCTTACTTGAAAGGGGAGAGGTAACTATAGATACCGATTGGTGGCGAAAGAAGCTGCAAGCGGCCATTGAAAACCGGCGATCCTTATCAGACAGCGCCTGCCGCTTGATTAATGCCGAGTCGGATTATCTTCCCGGCCTGATTGTCGACCGCTATGGGGATTTTCTGGTACTGCAAGCCCTGACCGCCGGAATCGACCGGATAAAGGCTCAGCTTGCCGGACAATTGCTGGAGTTATTGCCCCAAATCCAAGGGGTCTATGAACGCAGCGACGTTGAGGTGCGCAAACTGGAGGGACTGCCGTTCTGTAATGGGGTATTGCTGGGGGATAACCCTCCGGAGCGTTTGAAAATTCAGGAAGGGGAATACCAATTCTGGGTGGAGATAAAAACCGGGCAGAAAACCGGCTTTTTCCTGGATCAGCGTACTAACCGAAAATCAGTCGCTCAATATGCCTCAGGGCGTGATGTGCTGGATGGCTTTTGCTATAGCGGCGGGTTTGCGGTAAGCGTTTTGAGAGCGGGGGCCAAGTCGTTAACGGCGGTGGATTCGTCGGCCAATGCCTTAGAGTTGGCAAAAGAAAATCTAAAGCTGAATAATCTTGATTCCGCCGCGGTGGAACTGGTGGAGGATAACGCCTTTCAACTGCTGCGTAAATTTCGCGACCGGGGCCGAAGTTTTGATATGGTCATCCTCGATCCGCCCAAATTAGCCCCGACCCGCGCTCATGTCC
Source organism: Candidatus Schekmanbacteria bacterium (assembly GCA_016235675.1). Lineage (GTDB taxonomy): Bacteria > SZUA-182 > SZUA-182 > SZUA-182 > SZUA-182 > JACRJN01. The sequence continues at coordinate 10,379 of JACRJN010000141.1, read as the reverse complement.
AGAAAGCCACCCGCGCTTATAAGGACATTAATCTGTTAGCCCTCAAGTTGCTTAATCCGGGAGGGATTTTAGTCACTTTCTCCTGCTCGGCGGGGATAGACGCTAATTTGTTTAAAGAGATATTACGCTGGGCGGCTCAGGACGCAGGGCGGGAGGCACAAATCTTAAATCAATTATCCCAGGATTCCGATCACCCTATCCGGTTATCTTTTCCTGAATCGGAATATTTGAAGGGATTGATTTTGCGGGTTTCTTAAATATACTCTAGTACAGCATCCATTTAGTTTTGACGTGTTGTGTTGTATGGAGTAGGGACTTCATTACCGTGCGGATTCAAGGGACAGAAGTACCAACTCCAACCTGTCAGTACAAAATGGATGCTGCACTAGCTTTTTAACCACTGAAACACTGAAGAACGGAAGCACAGAAAAGAAATTGTATTTTATAAAGTTAAAATTTTCCGTATTTCTGCAATTCCGTGTTTCTGTGGTCTGAACTATTCTCCTCCCAAATATACCGCATCCCTTCCAACGTCAGCCAAGGCTCAATCTTATGGATGCACTCGATCTCCGGGCCGATGAATTGGGCCAGGCCGCCGGTGGCGATAACTGTAGCATTTTGTCCCAGTTCCTTCCTAATCCGCGCCGCCATTCCCTCGACCAAGGCGATGTTGCCGTAAAATAAGCCGGATTGGATGCTGCTGATGGTAGTGCGTCCGATTACCTGCGCCGGTTTTGTAATCTCCACCCGCGGGAGTTTGGCGGTATAGCGGTATAGCGCCTCGGCGGAGACATTGACGCCAGGGACAATGCAGCCGCCCAGATATTCCCCCTGGGCGGAGATCACACAAAATGTCGTCGCCGTGCCGAAATCGACGATAATCAGCGGGCCGCCGTATTTCCTGAAACCTGCTACTGCGTTGACCAGGCGATCGGCGCCTACCTCCTGCGGGTTAAGGTAAAGAATGGGCATCTTGACGGTATCAAAGCTTACCACCAGCGGTTTAAGATCAAAATGTACCTGCGCCATCTGAATCAGCGCTTCCTGGAGGGGCGGAACAACGGAGGCTATAATTATATCCTTGATTTGCTTGCGGTCGATTTGTTCCATAGCCAGCAAATTTCTGAAGCTGATACCGAATTCGTCGGCGGTCTCCCATTTTTGGGTGGAAATGCGCCAGTGGTGTAATAGTTGGTCATCGCGATAGACGCCGATGACTATATTGGTATTGCCCAAATCGATGGCTAATAACAAGATTTTCCCTCCTGAAGGAATTGTTCACCGCAGAGGCGCAAAGGACACAGAGATAAAAGATTGAAGGTTTTTTTTCTTTGCGTTTTTTGCGACTCTGCGGTGAAATTTCTAAAAAGAGCAAATGGTTCCGGATACGATTTTGTGCAGCAGATGATCATTTCCGGCCTCCTGAAGCAGCAGCGCGCCGTCGGAATTTATTCCCAAAGCCCGGCCTTCCAGAATACCCTGTGCGGTTTTTATTTGCAGCGTTTTGCCCGCCAGATAATCCAGCGGCTCGAATTGGGAGAGGAAGGGGGAAAAGCCCCGTTCCAAATAAAGACAATAGGTTTTCTCCAATTCCATCAGTATTTGAGCTAGAAGAACGGTGCGCTCGAACACGTGTCCGGTTTGTATCGCTAATGACGTGGCGTTTGCCTGAAGCGCCAGGGGAAATTGATGCGCCGGCTGATTGATATTCAAGCCGATACCGGCCACCAGATACTGAATTTTACCGCAGCTTGAGCCTGCGGCTTCCAGTAATATCCCACCCAGCTTTTTCCCCTGGACGTATAAATCGTTAGGCCACTTCAGATAAATCTTTTTCCCGCTAAGACGCCCCAGATGACCCGCTAAAGTCGTTCCGATGCAAAGCGTCAGGGAAATCAGCGAGGTGATGGGCAGGTCTGGGTAAAGTATCAGGGAAAAATACAGATTGACCCCCGGCGGTGAATACCATTGCCGATCCTTTTGCCCGCGGCCCGCACTTTGACTGTCGGCGATAATCAGCGTCCCTTCCCCGACCTTTTCTTTGGCCAATTGCAAGGCGCTGGTATTGGTGGAGCCCAGTTCCGGAAAATAAAGGGCGCGGCGGCCTAAAAAGCGGGTTTTTAAGGCTGTTTCCAGTTGGGTGACGAAATCTGTTTGGGTATTGTTCATGAACACACCTAAATCGAATGAGCAGGAACCAAAGAAAAAATACAATTAACCACAGAGACACTGAATAACGGAAACACAGAAAAGACCGAGATTAATTGGGGACAAATTTTCAATTCCAAAATTCCGTGTTTCCGTACTTCAGTGATTCTGTGGTTAATAAATATTTTCCTTTATTTCGCCGCACACAAATTAAGCAACAGCACTTCCAATAAAAGATGCGGCGGCTGATGGCTGCTTTTCAATTTTAAATCCGCCTCCAGAATTAATCCCAGGGCTTGCTCGATGCGTTTTAAAGTAAAACCCCCGGCCTGCTGGATAAAGTCCTGCCAGAGAAAGGGGGGCAAGCCGGTTTTCGGGCCGATTTGGTTTAGCGGCAACCCCTCTTCCAGCATTTCCTTGGCGATACCCAACGAGTGGAACTGCTTGGCGATCATGGTCAGGATTACTAACGGGTGATTCCCGTCGGACAATAATTGTTTTAATATCAAAAGGCCGGTTTTTAACTCTTTTTGACGAACAGCATCAGTCAATTGGAAAAGGGTAAAACCGGGGCGCCGCCCTAAAACCGCTTCCGCATCCGCTAACGATATGTTTTTATTTTCCCCCGCATAGCAAATTAGTTTAGTCAATTCATTATTTAGAATCTGCAAATTCTTATCGGCAGCATCCACCATATATCTGGTAGCATCCTGATTGAGATTATATCCCAGACTTTTAGCCTGCTGCCTGAGCCAATTCAGACACTCATGGCTTTTTAAGGGGTCGCAGGAAACAGCGCAGGCGCCTTTTTTCAGAGCGCTGTAAAATTTTCCCCGCTGATCGATTTTGCCTTTTACTACAATGATTAAGGTGTTGAATGCGATCGGCTTGGACAAATATTTTATTAACTGCTCTTTTTCCTTCTCTTTCAGGCTGTCGGCGGAATTGAGGACGATAATTTTAACTTGTCCCAAAAGAGAGCGGCTGTCCACCTCGTTACATAAATCCCTGGCACGGCAATTTTCACTATCCAGAGAAATAAATATGGTATTTGCACCCAAAATGGCGCTAATTTTCTCTTTTAGAATCTGTAGTGCCTGCTCAACCTGGTAAATTTCCTCCCCATGGATAAAATATAGATTAGGAAGGGGATTTTTCCCCAGGTATTGATTAAATTCCTGAAAATTCATGTATTATCTCAAAAAAAGGGTTGTCGGTTATCAACAGACAACTAAATTTATATAACCTGAGTTCGGAATAAGAAAAATCGTAGTCCCAGCCCTTTAGGGCTGATTTTCATGGCAAAGCCATGCAATAACGACTCACAAATGGTTAAATCTTCTCAAATTAATTCACACCTTTCGGACTGAACATGTCTTTAGTCTCAGCCTAAGGCTGAAAATGCGTGGCTAAAGCCACGGGACTACATTTATTATCCCGACCTCAGGTTATATACTATTAAATAATGGGGAGAAAAGAAATGCAAGGAAAAAATTGCGGAGACAAATGGGCTTATTGGGAAATAAGCCCATTTGTGAATATTCAGTAAATATTCTTACATCATTATATAAATAACGAAGTGGATTAATCGTTAATCGAATCGCGTAATAATTTGGATGGCTTGAAGGTAACGACTTTACGTGCGGTGATTTCCGCTTTATCGCCGGTCATCGGATTACGGCCTAAACGTTTATTTTTTTTTCTGATAATAAATTTCCCGAACCCGCTGATCTCAATATTAATTCCACTTTCCAGATTGGATTTAAGGCAGTTGAATACCTCCTCTACCAAAGGTTTGGCATCCTTCGGTTTTTGGTTTATTTCCTTGGCCACATTGTTTACAATATCTTGTTTTGTCATCTTACTTTACCTCACAGCTTGGTCTTGGAACATTCCGGGCTTAACTACTAAGCCAAGTAAAGTTAACAGAAATGATTATAACCGATAATTATCTATTAATCAACGTTAAATATTATGGTTTAATTAGTTGATAAAATAATAGCTTAGTATTTTAAAAAACTTTCTAAGGGGTTACTAAAAGTTACTGTCTACTTTGCATACTTGTTTATATACGTATAAATAACAACAAGTTAAGTTAGCATAAACTGCTATTTATTGAAATTGTACATTATATCAAATATTTGATGATGTTACGTGTGAAGTTCTTTATGTATAGGTGATGTTACATCAAACATTGTTTTATGTCAAGCGCTTTCTTGTTGTAAGTTCATATTTTTAATTACTTGAACGTGATTCCTAAATTAGGCTTCAGGCTCTAGGCTTCGGGCTTCAGACTTCAGGAACAGAAAGAGACCCTCCCCTGGAGGGTATTTGAATTAGCCCAGAGCCCGAAGCCTGGAGCCTGGAGCCTGGAGCCTAATAACGTCGTTTGTTTCGGTTGGAATCGGCTTCAGGATGGATTCAGAGAAAACCCAAAAATATCTTTGTGCTCTTTATGGCAGCTTCAAATTTCCTTGACAAATTTTATACCGCTAAGTATAATAATGATTCTTTGTAATGTATGCTTATTACTTGCAACAAGCTATTGTCAATTCACGATTTTCAAGAAACAAATTTAAAATGAGGATGAGCACGTGCCTTTACCGAAACGAAAAAGATCTAAAATGAAACAGGGAACCAAAAGAGCGCATAAGAAATTAACCCCTCCTGAATTTTCCCCATGCCCACAATGTCAGGAACCTAAACTGCCCCACCGCGTTTGTCTGGATTGTGGATATTATGACGGGCAAGAAGTAATCAAGGTCGGCGAGGCATGAAAATAGCCGTGGATGCCATGGGCGGAGATCATGCTCCCTCTGTGGTGGTTGAAGGGGCGATTGCTGCCGCCGGAGAAAATCAAATCCCGGTCATCCTTGTCGGTCACAAAGAAACGATCCAAAATGAGTTAGCCCATCATCGTCATGTCCATTTGCCCATCGAGGTGGTACATGCCTCAGAACATGTAGGCATGGATGAATCCCCTATCGCACCCCTAAGGCAAAAGACCGATTGTTCCATTCGTGTCGCGATAGATTTGGTGCAAAAGGGAGACGCTCAAGCCATAGTCAGCGCCGGTAATACCGGTGCGGTTATGGCTACCGCTAAAGTAATCCTGGGAACTATCAAGGGAGTGGAGAGGCCGGGCATCGCGGCAATTTTGCCTTCACTAAAAGGAAAGTCCCTGTTATTGGATGTAGGGGCGAATGTCGATTGCAAGCCGGTTCATCTATTGCAGTTCGCCATTATGGGCGATGTTTATGCCCAAGAGGTAATGGGGATAAAAAACCCGGCGGTCGGTCTGCTTAATATCGGAGAGGAGCGCATCAAAGGGAATGAATTGACCAAAGAAACCTTCCCGCTCCTGGAAAAAGCCGCTCTGAATTTTATCGGCAATGTGGAAGGCCGCGACATTTATAACGGCAAAGCCGACGTGATTGTCTGCGACGGTTTTATCGGCAATATCGGACTGAAGATCAGCGAGGGCGTAGCCGATATTATCACCCGTCTGATGAAAAAAGAAATCAAAAGCAATCCCGTGAGTCATGCCGCCGCCATTTTTATCAAGCCTGCCTTCAAACGCCTCAAAAAAATGATCGATTACTCGGAATATGGCGGAGCGCCGCTTTTAGGCGTGAATGCTACCTGCATTATCTGCCACGGCAGTTCCAACGCCAGAGCGATTCAAAACGGGATAAGAGTGGCCGCAGAAGCTACCAAACATAAAGTCCATCAGCAAATCAGTGAGAATATTTTAAAAAGCAAAGTAATTAATGGATAATGGATAATGGATAATGGATAATGATAAAAATTTCATTGTCCATTGGCCATTATCCATTGGAGAAATCCAATGTATGGCGCAATTATATCCGGCACCGGATCATATCTTCCGGAAAAAATCTTAACCAATCACGATTTAGAAAAGATAGTCGAGACATCCGACGAATGGATTAAAACCCGTACCGGTATCTCTGAGCGCCGGATTGCCGGTAACGGGATAATCACCTCCGACATGGCGGCTGCGGCTGCCCAACAAGCGATGCTGACCGCAGGAGTCTCCGCTGATAAAGTCGATTTAATTGTCCTGGCCACTGTCACTCCCGATATGGTTTTCCCCGCCACCGCTTGTATCGTTCAACACAAGATAGGCGCCAGGGCAGCCGCTTTCGACGTCAACGCCGCCTGTTCCGGCTTCGTCTACGCTTTATCCGTTGCCGAGCAATATATTAAGGCCGGAAGCGCTAAAAACGTTCTGGTCATCGGTGCCGAGACCTATTCCACCATTCTGGATTGGACAGATCGCAACACCTGTGTGCTTTTTGGAGACGGAGCGGGAGCGGTTTTGCTGACACAATCTACCGACAAATCCAGGGGGATCATCAGCAGCCGTCTGTATACCGACGGGTCGATGTCTGAAACCATTTGCGTACCGGGAGGCGGGGCGAAATATCCTTGTTCTTTGGAAAGTATAGAAAAACGGCTGCACTACATGAAAATGAAGGGCAATGAGACTTTCAAAGTCGCGGTTCGCTCTCTTACCGAATCGGCTCAAACTATTTTGCAGGAAAATAATTACACCACCGCAGATTTGGATTTATTCATTCCCCACCAAGCCAATTCCCGCATAATCCAGTCTGTTGCCAATTATCTATCCTTGCCTGAAGAAAAATTATTTTGTAATATAGATAAGTATGGGAATACCTCCGCGGCATCTATCCCTATCGCCTTGGATGAGGCGGTAGCCGCCGGACGCCTGAAACCCGGCAATCTCTTGTTGGTTTCGGCATTCGGCGGGGGGCTTACCTGGGGGGCAAGTTTGATTCGGTGGTAGAATTAATTACTCCTATGGAGGTGTCCGATGAAGAAATCGGAACAAATATTTATAACAAATCAAAGCCTGCGCCATGAAGGGGTGATTTTAATTTACCTTTTTGGATCATATGCCAGCGGTTTTGCTCACAAGGAAAGCGATGTCGATATCGCGGTATATCTGGATGGTAATATTGCGCCTGAAGAATATTTCGCTAAAAGCTTAAGTCTGCCTAAATATTTTTCCAAGCTATATCCTGGGCGTATAATTTCAATAACCGTTTTAAATCAAGCCTCCGCTTTACTAAAACATGAGGTCTTGAAAAATGGCAAGCTTCTGGCGGAATTGGAAGAGGGAGCAAGGGCTACATTCCAGATTGAAGCTGTAAAGGATTATGAAGACACCAGACATTTAAGGCAAATTCAAGCCTTTTACTTAAGCAAACGTATCAGCGAAGGGAGATTTGCCAAACCATGTCCCGATTTTCGCAGGATATAATCCGAAAATTGCTTCTCAAACTGGAAGAAGCGACATTAATATTAAATAGACTTCAAGCAGAATCTGAAGAAAGTTTAAGAAAAGACTTGATTAAATGGTATGCTGTGCTTCACGCTTTTCTTATAGCGATAGAATGCACTTTAGATATAGGCAGCCATATTCTGTCGTCGGTTTTTAACGAACGCTTTGAAGAATACAGGGAAATTATTCCCTTATTGGGGCAACATGAGGTAATGCCGCAGGAGTTGGTTAAAAAATTGGAGGGGATGGCTGAATTTAGGAATAAATTGGTACATGAATATCCGGAGATTACCTTATCTAAAGTTTACCGATACTTACAGCAACACCCAAAATCGTTTGAGGAATATGCCCGCCAGATAGAAAAATTTCTGGCCGGATTTAAAGGGCAGTCTTGAAAGGGGAGGGAAAATGGATTATTTTTTGACTGAAGAACAAACCATGATCAGGGATTTGGCGCGGCGCATCGCCAGAGAAAAGGTTGTGCCGGTCAGGGCGGAAATGGACGAGAAGGAGCAATTTCCCTGGGAGGTGATGCGGGTTCTGGCCGAATCGGACATGTGCGGCCTTTATATACCACAAGAGTACGGCGGTTTCGGCGGCGGCGTGTTTGAACTATGTCTGGCCACCGAGGAATTGAGCCGAGTTTGCGGCGGCGTGGCGGTAACCTTTGCCGCTAACGGGCTGGGTACTTATCCTATATTGCTTTTTGGTTCCGATGAGCAAAAGAAAAAATTTCTACCGGGAATTGCCAGCGGCAAGAGATTAGCCGCCTTTGCCCTGACCGAAGCCAACGCGGGCTCTGATGCCGGGGGTATTCAAACCACCGCGGTTTTAGACGGCAACGAGTATGTTTTAAACGGCACCAAGCAATGGATCACCAACGGCGGCGAGGCTGAGGTCTACACGGTAATCGTCATGACCGATAAAAGTAAAGGCACCCGCGGGGCGACGGCCTTGATTGTAGAAAAGGGCACGCCCGGTTTTGAATTCGGCAAAAAGGAAAAGAAGATGGGTATTCGCTGTTCCTCTACCCGTGAACTGGTTTTCACCAATTGCCGCGTTCCCAAAGAGAATGTTTTGGCGCGTCCGGGTATGGGTTTTATTGTGGCCATGAAAACACTGGACAACACCCGTCCCGGTATCGGATCGCAAGCGGTGGGAATTGCCCAAGGTGCCCTTGATGAAGCGCTAAGCTATGCCCGCCAGCGCGAACAATTCGGCAAACCGATTTCCTCCTTCCAGGCGATCCAGCACATGTTAGCCGACATGGCCACCCAGATTGAGGCCGGTCGTGCTCTGGTTTATGCTACTGCCCGTTTTATCGACAGCGGCGCCAAAGACATCTCTCGCGCCTCCGCCATGTCCAAACTTTTCACCTCCGATATGGCGATGAAGGTAACCACCGATGCGGTGCAAGTCCTCGGAGGCTACGGCTATATGCGCGAATACCCGGTGGAAAAGATGATGCGCGACGCCAAGATCACCCAGATTTATGAAGGCACCAACCAGATTCAACGCAACGTTATTGCCTTGCAGTTGATTAAGGAAAGCGCCAGCGCGTAGGGTGGGCTGTGCCCACCAAGTCTTACGCCGGACAACAATATATTGGTAGCGTAGAAATACAGAGACCCAAAGCGTCATTGCGAGGCAGCCTTACCGCCGAAGCAATCTCAGGCGCACGCATGGAGATTGCTTCGCTCCGCTCGCAATGACACTTCGGGGTCTCCCTATTGCTACGCGACCAATATTTTAGCTAAAAATTCTTTTGGCCAATTTCAGCAACACTGAGTTATTCAAAATGGTGGGCACAGCCCACCCTACTTATTTGTCATTCCCGAAAGATGTTATCCCCGATAAAAACATTCGGGGACGAATCTGGTTTTTAAATTCAACACCATATCCGTCCCCAAATGTTTTTATCGGGGATAAAGGCATTCGGGGATGACAGTTCTTTGGGAGCAACAATGCAAATCATTGTCTGTATCAAACAAGTGCCGGGCACTACCGAAGTAAAAATCAACCCGGAAACCAATACCCTGATGCGGGAGTCTGTGGCCGGGATTATCAATCCATATGACACTTACGCCTTGGAAGAGGGCGTCCGGATCAAAGAACGGAGTGGGGGAGAGGTGACTGTCCTGAGTATGGGGCCTCCACAGGTGCAGGAATCTTTGCGGGAGGCTATTTCTTTGGGCGCGGATAAAGCGGTGTTATTATCCGACCGGGCTTTTGCCGGGGCTGATACCTGGGCAACTGCTTATACTTTAAGCGCCGGGATTAAGAAGCTGGGAACGGCTGATTTGATTATCTGCGGCAAGCAAGCCATCGACGGGGATACCGCCCAGGTAGGGCCGGGGATGACTGAATTTCTGGACATTCCCTTTGTGGCCTTCGTCCGCAAAGTGGAAGGGATCGGCAACGGCAAGATTAAGGTTGAACGCCTGATGGATGACGGCTATGAGGTAGTGGAAATGTCCCTGCCCGCCCTGATTACCGTGGTCAAGGAGATTAACGAACCGCGCCTGCCGTCGCTCAAGGGTAAAATGCGCGCCAAAAGCGCCCCAATCACGGTCTACAACGCCGATGACCTGGGAGTGGACAAACAAAAGTGCGGTCTGAACGGATCGCCTACCAAGGTGGACAAGATTTTTACCCCGCCTCCCCGCGGCGGCGGTCAGCAGCTTTCCGGCAGCGCCTCCGAAGTAGCCGATAAACTGGCCGGGCTGTTGCGGGCGGCACAGGTAATTTAACATCCCCTCTCCCTCTGGGAGAGCAACTGTGTTAAATGTCAAGCAAATTGTGATTGACAAACTGTCCAGGCAGTTTGTGTTTTCAGCATAGCATTTAAAATTGTCAGCAGCTTTCGCATACAGGCGGTAATAACCACTTTAGGCGCTTTGCCGGT
>JACRJN010000137.1 GCA_016235675.1 Candidatus Schekmanbacteria bacterium | reverse complement strand
GTGGCTTTAGCCACGCATTTTCAGCCTTAGGCTGAGACTAAAGACATGTTCAGTCCGAAAGGTGTGAATTAATTTGAGAAGATTTAACCACTTGTGAGTCGTTATTGCATGGCTTTGCCATGAAAATCAGCCCTAAAGGGATGGGACTACGATTTATCTTATCCCGGACTCAGGTTATTAGTTTTATTAACCTCACTTTTAATGGGAATAGGTGCTGATACCAATTCGCTATCAAAGATTAATGTAGCGCGGGAGTTCATCTCCCGTAAGCAGGCGCTGCAAATGGGGGATAAACCCCCGTGCTACGAACTATTCTTCAATGTTTGATAGCGAATAGGTCTTAAGGGCTTGTCCCCGTCCTTGTTCCAATATTTTGGAAAGAGATAAATTCCCTGCGAGGGGATCTATAAAATTACTGATTATCGCAGCGTAGCGGCAGGATTAATGTAAAGGTTGTTCCTTCGCCCTGTTTACTCTTCACTTGGATTTGCCCCTGATGTCTTTTGATAATTTGCTGGCTTACCGATAAGCCCAACCCTACGCCTTTAGGTTTGGTGCTGAAAAAGGGAGTGAAAATTTTCTTCATGGCATCGGAATCGATTCCGCTACCGTTATCGGTTATCTCCACTTGGATATAGCGCGGCCTGTTCATGATGGTTTTATCACTTTTAACGGCTAATTTTAGTATTCCGCCGTTGGGCATAGATTGAATGGCGTTTAGAATCAAGTTAAGGAAAACCTGATGCATTTGGTGGGGATCGAATAAAATTTTGGGCAGGCCGGGTTCATATTCACGGATTACCTGTATTTTGTAACGTTCGATTTCCTTGTATTCCAAATGAAGAACGCTGTCGACAACCTCAGGGAGATAACCTAGGGCTAGCTGCGGTTTCTGCGGGCGCGCCAATGCCAGAAATTTTACTAAAAACAGATTTACCCGATTAATCTCGGTAATAATACGCTCCAGATATTCGCGGCGGGAGTCATTGACATCGAAATCCTCGCGCATGGTCTCGGCGGTAGTTAAAATCGCCGCCAGAGGGTTGCGAATTTCATGGGCGATGCTGGCCGCCAACTCTCCCATGGAACTGAAGCGTTCCCGGCCTTCGGGTGGACTCAAAGGGGTTACCGCCATCAAAAATCCGGCATTTTGCCTTAATCTGTCCCGGAAGGGAACGACCGATAGCTGCGCATCAAGGGATTCTTTGCCGGAACACGGGATTTTATGTTCTATCACCACCCAGTTTTCTCCTTCAGCGGACAGCAGTTTCTGGCCCAATTCCACCCCAATTACCTCAGTCAAATCGGCGCCCGGTAATTTCTCCTCCTCCCAGCATAGAAATCCGGCAACGTTGGCTGTAGCATATTCTATCTCGCCGACTGGACTGATCAATAAAAACCCAGATTGATTGAGGGCGGCGATCAATTCCAGCATATCCGGCAATGACTGAGCATTTAATTGTGGAACGGGCATAAAACTTTTCCTTCCTAATATAGGGGCTAGGGTTTAGGGGCTAGAGGCTAGCAAAATTTTTATTTACTAACCCCTAGCCCCTAGTCGCTAACCCCTGTTTATTTACTATCCACCACAAAGGTAACCGGCCCGTCGTTATGTATCTCGATCGACATGTGGGCTTGAAATTTACCGCAGGCAGTGGGAATTTGTCGCTTTTTAAGTATAGCGATAAATTCCTGATAAAGCAAGTTGGCTTCTTCCGGGGAGGCCGCCTGATCGAAACCGGGACGCCGTCCTTTGCGGCAATCGCCTAAAAGGGTGAATTGGGAAACTACCAAAACCGCACCACCGATTTCCCCCAGGGAGCAATTCATTTTACCCTGCACATCCTCAAATATTCTCAACCCAATGATTTTATTGGCTAAATATTCAGCGTCCTTAGCATTATCCCCCTTGGCCACACCCAACAATACCACCAATCCTTGGCCGATCTTTCCGATAACTTCACCATCAACTGAAACCTGCGCCCGGCTGACCCTCTGAATTACCGCCCTCATTTACCGCCCCAGCCTAATTTGTTTCTCAATACCTGATAATAATAGCGTTCGCTCGGCTGCACCAGTTTCAAGGTCTGATTAGCCTTTTTGATGGTGAGCTTATCGTTATATTGCAGCTTGATCCCGATTTGACCGTCTACCGTTAAATATACCGCCTCCATCTTTGAAGTCAGCAACACCTCGACTTCCGAATCGGAGGAAATCACCAAGGGGCGGTTGCTCAAGGTATGCGAACAAATCGGGGTAAGCACCATCGCCTTGGCAGTCGGATGAACTATAGGGCCGCCGGAGGCCAGAGAATAAGCGGTGGAACCGGTAGGCGAGGCGATAATCATCCCGTCGGCGCGGAAGGTGTTGACGTATCTGTTGTCAATATAAGTCTCCATGGTAATAATACGCGCCAAGGCCGCCCGGTTGACGGCGATCTCGTTTAGAGCGATATATTCCGCCAACTTGGCATTATCCCTTTGAATAGCGGCGTACAGCATGGAGCGCTCGTCCAGCTTGTAATTACCCTTGAGTACCTCCTCTAAAGTGGGAAACAACTCATCCAGATTTATATCGGCCAAAAAACCTAAGGTGCCTAAATTGACGCCTACCAGAAAAACCCGGCTGATTCCCGGCTGATGAGCTACGTTGAGCATAGTCCCGTCGCCGCCCATTACTATGATCAATTCGGATTTATCGATGACCGCAGAGCGCTCCTCGCCGTCTTGTTCTTCACCGGTGGCAAGCCTTGCGGTATCGAGATCCCAATAAACTTTTTTCCCCCGCTGCAACAGCCATTCACGCAGGGAAACCAAAATTCCCCGCGCCTTTTCCAAGGCAGGGTTGGCGATGATACCTATTTTTTGCATTGTTCCATCATCCGGCAAAATTGGGTAAACAGATAGCGCGAATCATGAGGCCCAGGAGATGATTCCGGGTGGTACTGCACCGAAAACAGGGGTAAGGTTTTATGCCTGAACCCTTCGACGGTCTGGTCGTTTAAATTTATATGAGTAAGCTCTGCCGGCTGATCTTGCTCTTTGGGCAGATTTACGGCAAAGCCGTGATTTTGGGCGGTGATCTCCACCTGTCCGGTCAACAGGTTTTTGACCGGATGATTCCCTCCCCGATGTCCGAACTTTAATTTGTAGGTATCGTAGCCCAAAGCCAAGCCGATGATTTGATGTCCCAGGCAGATACCGAAAATCGGCTTAATACCTATCAAATTACGCACGTTTTCAACAGCATAAGTGACCGCCTGAGGGTCTCCGGGGCCGTTGGACAGGAAAATACCGTCGGGATTGGCGGCTAACAACTCCTGACAGGGGGTTTGGGCGGGATAGACCGTTACATCGCAGCCGGCTTCGACCAGATTTCTTAAAATATTGTGCTTGATGCCGAAATCATAAGCCGCCACTTTAAAAGGTGCGATAGGCTTTTCGATTTTAGTTTGGGGCAGGATGCCGTCCGAATTCCAAATTCCCTCCTGCCAGGTATATTTTTGCCCGCAAGTGACATTTTTTACTAAATCGCTTCCCGCCATACCGGGAACAGCCTTAGCTTTAGCTATCAGGCTTTGAGGCGCTAAATCCACGGTGGAAATGATGCCGGATTGCGCGCCTGCATCCCGGATATGTGAAGTTAAAGCACGCGTATCTATCCCCTGTATGCCGACTATGTTATGTTCCTGCAACAATTGGTCTAAACTTTTGGTGCCGCGCCAGTTGCTGACAATGGCGCTGGGTTCTTTGACGATAAAACCGCTGACCTGCGGGGAGCGGGATTCAAAATCCTCCTCGTTTACCCCGTAATTACCGATCAAAGGATAGGTCATGGTAACGATTTGTCCATTGTATGAAGGATCGGAAAGGATTTCCTGATAGCCCCACATGCTGGTATTGAAAACCACCTCGCCTGTGGTTTCCCCCCTTGCACCATATGCCCAACCCTCAAAGACCGTACCGTCCGCCAAGGCCAGGATCGCTTTTTCTTTTGTCAAAAACTTCTCCTTGAGATATAATAAAATTCTTGAATTTCGTAGTCCCAGCCCTTCAGGGCTGCATCTCCAGGGCTAAAGCCCTGGCACTACGGCGGGATCATATTTTTATGCTTGCTGGTAATTAAAAAAACGGATTTCCGCTCTTTTCCGTCCCGATAGTGGAAGAAGGGCCGTGACCGGGCAAAACCTGTAAATCCGGCTCAAGAGTAAACAGCTTACTTTCGATGGACGCTATAAGCGTCTGATAAGACCCGCCGGGAAAATCGGTACGCCCGATACCGCCGGCAAACAAAGTGTCTCCGCTAAATAGCCTACTAGCGGTCAACAAACAAATCCCGCCTGGGGTATGTCCGGGGGTATGAAGCACCTTCAAACTGATCTCGCCTAAATGAATATCCTCGCCATCCTGCAATAATTTATCGGCAGGAACAGGCACATAGCTCTCCTGAAAGTATGAGAGCAATTCCGAGGCGGTATCTTCCAGCATAAAGGCATCTTCCCGATGGATGAGAATTTGCGCGTTAGTTTGCGTTTTCAGATAATTATTGCCTAAGATATGATCGGGATGCCCGTGAGTATTGATGATATATTTCAACTTGGCTTGTTTTTGCTGAATCAGTTGTAAAATTTCCCTCTCGCTGCCTCCCGGATCGATTATCGCACCCAAGCCGCTCTTTTCGCAGATCAAAATATAGGTGTTGACCTGCAAAGGCCCGGTGATAAGCCGCTTCATCCACATAAATTTTTCACCTTTATCTAAATAGAAAGAGCCAATATTATCAATTAAAATACCATAAAAACTGAATATGCGCAAGGGATAGACCTGGTCATTGTATTTAATTTTCTTGGCAACAACCCTCATTAATGCTAAAATTCCCTAGTACCGTGTAACGCTTAATTTGACGCATTCCATTTCCCCCTTTGGCAAAGGGGGATTTTCTAATAATGTCTTTATACAATATAACGTTGGAAGGAATTTATTAGAAAATCTCCCCTAACCCCTCTTTACCAAAGAGGGGAACTGAACATTACTACCTTGCACGTAAAAAGCAACCGAAAAATTAAGTGTGACACGGTACTAGCTTTATTTTAATCAAAATGATTTAAGATGGTTTCGTAAAAAGTCAAAAAATGCACTTTCCTGTCATTCCCGTGAAAACGGGAATCCAGTCTTTTCAGATAGTTAAAACCAAGCTGGATTCCCACTTTCGTGGGAATGACAACTTTTTACGAGACCATCATTTAAGATCAGGAGGGAAATTCATGGGATTACTGGAACAAACCGTCAAACAAATTGTACCTGTCGATAAAAAAAATGACTCTTTAATCCAAAAGCGCCTGGATAATCTGACCAAACCCCAGGGAAGCTTAGGCCGGCTTGAGGAATTGGCTAAGCAATATGTATTGATTACCGGGAAAAATCAACCCTCGGTAAAAAATAAAACCGTGGTGGTAATGGCCGGGGATCATGGAGTGACAGCGGCGGGAGTGAGCGCCTTCCCTCAGGAGGTTACCCCCCAGATGGTGCTGAATTTCCTGCGGGGCGGGGCGGGAATCAACGTCTTATCCCGCCATGCGGGCGCTAAAGTGATTGTGGTGGATATAGGGGTGGCAAGCGATATACAGGCCGAGGGATTGATCAGCCGCAAGGTGGCTTACGGCACCGCCGACATGAGTAAGCAAGCGGCGATGACCAGGGATGAAGCGATCAAGGCGATCGAGGTCGGAATCGATGTGGTGCTGAAAGAATCCTCTCAAGGCTTGGATTTACTGGCTACAGGAGAAATGGGAATCGGCAATACCACTCCCAGCAGCGCCATTACCGCGGTAATCACCGGCAGACCGGTTTCCGAAGTCACAGGCCGGGGTACGGGCATTACCGAGGAAGCCCGCAGCCATAAAGTGGAAGTGATCGAGCAGGCTATCAAATTAAATCGTCCCGACGCTCAGGATGCCCTGGATGTTCTCTCTAAGGTAGGCGGCCTGGAGATCGCAGGTCTGGCCGGTGTAATCCTGGCCGGGGCGGCCTTGCGCATTCCCGTTGTAATCGACGGTTTTATCTCCGGGGCGGCGGCGCTAATCGCTGCACAATTACAACCGGCGGTCAAAGATTATCTGATTGCCGCTCATCGTTCCGTGGAAAAAGGACACACCGCGATTCTAAATCATTTGGGACTAAGCCCCCTTTTAGACTTAAATCTGCGCCTGGGGGAAGGCACCGGCGCGGTTTTGGCCATGAGTCTGGTGGAAGCGGGCGTCAAGGTATTGACCGAAATGGCCAGCTTCGATGAAGCGGCGGTTTCCCGTTCCATGGAATAGATGCGGTCATTTTGGAATAGGGACTTTACTCCCACATCCCGGTATCATTTAATTTGACAATTCCACCTGAATAGTTATAATAAGAACAGCGGAGGCAAATAACACAAGAAAGGTTTGCACTATGCGCTCAGACTGGGGAAAATTTGTACTGCTTACGTCTGTTTTAGCTTTGACGGCCTGTCAATCCAAGGTAATGCCGTTAAATAATATTTTAGGGACATCCGATGCTCCGGATGCGGCTGCCATCCAAAAGGAAAGGCCGAAAAACATTATTGGCAATATATCGGCACAGGAATTATACGCCCGTCTTCAGGCCAAAGAGGATTTTATCCTGCTGGATGTGCGGGAAGAGGGAGAATATGCCGAGGGACATATTGAGGGAGCGCGGTTGATTCCCTGGACGGCTTTGCGCACCCGTCATGAAGAATTAGACCCGGAAAAGGAAATTGTGGTCTATTGCCACAGCGGGATACGCAGCCAGAATGCCAGCGCCAGTTTAATCTTTTACGGATTCAAACGAGTCAACCAGCTTGGCGGCGGCATCCAGGAATGGCAGAAAAACAATTTCCCGGTAATCAAGGGTATGACCCGACATGCTCAGTGATCGAACCAAGGTCGGCCTGATTGCCGGTACCTTGGTGTTGTTGCTTTTGGGGGGAGCGGGATGGGCGGTCTGGAAATATTTCTTTAAAGGGGAAATAAAGCCGTCAGCCTATGACGTTGTAGCCGACACCCCCGAAAGCCGGGAAAAAATCCAGGCAGAGCTTTTTTTCGCCACCGGTAACGGTGAGTTGACAGTAGAAATCCGTGCGGTTAACAAACAGCCCGTTTTGGAACTGCAAGCCAAACAAGTTATCGATGAATTGGTTCTCGGCCCCCGGCAGCGCAGCTTGCAGGCCACCATCCCTTCCAAGAGTGTTTTGCGGGAATTGTATCTGGATGATCAGGGTTGCGCCTATTTAAATTTCAATATCGAATTTAAAAAAAACCACCCCGGCAGCGCATATGCTGAAATGCTTACCCTGGCTTCCCTGATTAATACGCTGAACAAAAATTTCCCTAATATAGATAAAGTGCAGATTTTGATAAACGGCGCCGAGATAGAAACCATCGCCGGACACATAGACGCACGCTATCCTTTGGCTAAAGAGAATGTGCCGTTGAGTCCGATTGGCGAGTAGTACAGCATCCAGTTTGTACTGACAGGTTGGAGTAGGGACTTTAGTCCCGTGCGGATTCACGGGACTAAAGTCCCTACTCCTTCTAAGTACAACACATCAAAACTAAATAGATGCCGGACTAACGTGAGGTTACATGTCGGATCTAAAAACGCAAAAAATTATCATTCTCGATTTCGGTTCGCAATATACCCAATTGATTGCACGGCGGGTCAGGGAGTGCCGGGTTTATTGCCAGATTCTACCGTTTGATACCCCGTTGGCAAAAATTCAGGCCGCCCATCCGATGGGCATGATTCTTTCCGGCGGCCCGGCCAGTATTTACAGCAGCGATGCCCCCCGTTGTGATGAGGGGATTTTCGAATCAGGCTTGCCGGTTTTAGGCATCTGCTACGGGATGCAATTGATTTCCCAGCATTTCCAAGGACAAGTCGGGCGGGCTGAGCGGCGGGAATACGGCAAGGCGACGCTTTTAATCGATGATTGCAGCGATTTATTCGGCAGTTTTTCTTGTCACCGGGAAATACCGGTTTGGATGAGTCACGGGGATAAGGTGGAGCGGTTGCCTGAGGATTTTATCAGCCTGGCGCATACCTCCAATTCCCCGACGGCGGCCATCAGGCATAAAGAAAAACCGATTTTCGGCGTCCAATTCCATCCGGAGGTTGTACATACACCACAGGGGAAAGAAATATTATCCAACTTCCTTTTTTCCATCTGCCGCTGCTCCCCTACCTGGACGATGTGCTCTTTTGTGGAGGAAAGCATCAATCAAATCCGGGAAGCGGTGGGGGATAAAAGGATTATTTGCGCACTTTCCGGCGGCGTGGATTCCTCGGTGGTGGCGCTTTTGCTGCACAAAGCCATCGGGAAACAACTGACTTGTGTTTTCGTCAATAACGGGTTGTTGCGCAAAGGGGAAGCCGAACAGGTAGTACGCACATTCCGCAATAACTATCACATCAATCTGGACTATGTCGACGCCACAGACCGCTTCCTGCAAAAACTTAGCCAGGTGGTCGATCCGGAGAAAAAGCGCAAGATCATCGGCAACGAGTTTATCTATATCTTTGAGGAAGAGGCCAAACGCCTGGGCAAGGTGGATTTTCTGGCTCAGGGCACGCTCTATCCCGATGTGATCGAAAGCGTCTCGGTCAAAGGCCCTTCCGCGACTATTAAAACCCACCATAATGTCGGAGGGTTGCCGGAAAAGATGCAGTTGCAGTTGATCGAACCGCTGCGTGAGCTTTTTAAAGATGAAGTCCGACTGGCAGGCCAGGAATTAGGCTTGCCGGAGGACATCATCTGGCGGCATCCCTTTCCGGGGCCGGGGCTGGCGATCCGCATTTTAGGCGAGGTCGACGCCGGGCGGCTGCATATTTTGCGCGAGGCCGATGCCATCGTTTTGCATGAGATGCAGGAAAGCGCTTGGTACCGCCGGGTTTGGCAGGCTTTTGCCGTGCTGCTGCCGATCAAAACCGTAGGGGTCATGGGCGATGAGCGCACCTATGAGAATGTGGTCGCCCTGCGGGTGGTAAACAGCCAGGACGGGATGACGGCGGATTGGGTGCAACTGCCCCATGAGTTGCTGGGCAAGATTTCCAGCCGCATTATCAACGAGGTCAAAGGGGTCAACAGGGTAGTCTACGACATCAGTTCCAAGCCTCCGAGTACCATTGAGTGGGAGTGAGATAAGGTGTTGTCATTGCGAGCTTAAGCTCGCAATGACATTTTTCAGTCGGAACAAATTTATTGCTCAGGTCTCTGTATTTCTACGCTACCAAAAAATCAAATGGGACGTGAAATGAAAAAATTGGCGTTTATATTTCTATGCGTTCTTTTGCCGGTTCTGGTTGCCTGCACAGACTCACCTTTAGGGGAACAAGACCAAGCCCCGGATTTCGTGGTGACCGATTTGCAGGGCAATCGGGTTACTTTCAAGAGTCTGGTAAAGGGCAAAGACCTGTTGTTGAATTTTTGGGCGACCTGGTGCCCTTACTGCCGGAATGAAATACCGCATTTAAACCAAATTTACAAAAAACACCGCGCAAAATTGGAGGTTGTCGGCATCTCTCTTGGGGAAGACAGCAATACAGTCCGGTCGTTTATCCGGGACAAAGGCTTGGAATATAGAATATTTTTGGACCAAAGCGGAGAAACCACTAAGCTTTACAATATCAGGGGCATTCCCAGAAATGTTTTGATCGGGGCTGACGGCACGATCAAAAAGCCGGATATAAAACTTCAGGAAATAGACGGTATTTACGCCCAAAAATGAATGTAGTAACTGTAGGGTGGGCACAGCCCCTATGCTGTTGACTTAAGGAATTGTCATTGCGAGGCAGCCTTACCGCCGAAGCAATCTCAGACGCTACAATACAATCGAGATTGCTTCGCTCTGCTCGCAATGACAGGGTGGAGGAACCCTTCAAATATCCCTTAAGTAACCTGTAGTAACCTGTAGTAACCTGTAAGGTGGGCTGTGCCCACCATTTTAAACTATTCCTGGTCGATATTTGACCGGCATAAATAATGTCAGGTCATCAAATTTGGTGGGCACAGCCCACCCTACAAATTTGCCGATTCGGGGGAATAAACATATGTTCTTAGGCCGGGTAATGGGAACGGTGGTGGCGACAGTCAAGCATGAGGGCTTGGAGGGAATTAAATTGCTGCTTGTCGAGCCGCTTAATCATAAATTAGAGAGAAAAGACAAGCCCATAGTGGTGGTCGATACCATGCAGGCCGGACTTGGCGAAGTAGTATTCTTAGAAGATGGCCGGGAAGCCTCGATGACCCTGCCCATCCCCTTCGTACCGGTTGATGGCGCGATAGTCGGTATTGTGGACATGGTGGATACCGATGAAACCGAGACCTGGGTAAAAAGCGATGAACTGTAGGGTGGGCTGTGCCCACCTAGTACAGCGTCTATTTAATGTTGACTGGTTCCAGCATGTCATCCCCGAATGCCTTTATCCCCGATAAAAGCATTCGGGGACGGATATGGTGTTTAAAAAAACCAGATTCCCGATAACATCATTCGGGAATGACAAAACGAAGGATACAAAATCTTTATCCCAACCCGTCAATATAAAATGGACGCTGTACTAGTGTAACGTTCCATAAATAATATAGCACGTTTAATGTCATTGCGAGGCAGCCTTACCGCCGAAGCAATCTCAGACGCTACAATAAAATCGAGATTGCTTCGCTTCGCTCGCAATGACAGGTTCTGTACATCATT
>JACRJN010000131.1 GCA_016235675.1 Candidatus Schekmanbacteria bacterium | reverse complement strand
TCATAGCTCCTTTCTTTGGAATCAACCACACTTTTTCAGCCGTGGTTTATTCTATCGAAAGGAGCTTTTTTATTGCAAATACTTCAGCATAGCTTTTCCTATTCTCCCCAGCTTAGCTGGGGGCTTAGATCAGAAGTTATTAATTACAGCCCAATCGATATAAGTGTTATTACAATTATTAAGGTTAGGCCCGTCATAGCTTGTGCCGGAAACCGAAGAGACAACCAATGCGCTCCCCCAACCGCTGGGTACATAAGCCTTTAAGTTAGGCAAACCAGAACTAATGCTTATTTGGGGAGAAGGAGCTAATTTCTTATGACTATCCGGAATTAAATGATCCGATTTGTCTTGCTTAGGGATGAGCATTCTCTGAGCGGGGGAAGGCGGCTGCGCTCTTTTTTCAGCGGGAGCCGTACCGGATGTTTGAGCGGACTGAGGCAGCTCCTCTTTTTTTTCAGCGGGAGCTGTCCCGGATGTTTGAGCGGACTGAGGCGGCTCCTTTGGAGTGGGCTGAGGTCTTTCTTTAGAAGGAGCGGGAGTTATATAAATCGGAGACGGCAGTTCCAAACGCTCCCTGATATTTTGAACAAACTGCTCCACCGTTTGTTCCTCTCTTTGACCCACCCATCGATCTAATTCAGATATCTTCCCGAAATCAACCCTATGGTTTTTAATGCTAATATACTGATTTTCCCCACCTGTTACAGAATACGGGTACTGGTTGTCAGGCTGCAAAAAAAGAATTACCTGGTCACCGATTTTCAATATATCCGGATTAACATCGGAACGCCACGTACCCATTCCTTCCGCTTCTCCCCCTTCGTATCTGACGACAAGATCGGGGACAACTTTCCCTTTGATAATTTGTTCTACTTCAATGCGATAGTATGTATTGATTGTATTATGTTGTTCATCCCATTCCGCCTCTTTTGAGGTTGCACGACCGATCACGAGTAAATCGGCTTTTTGCGCCAATTCTTCCGTACTTGGGGGCGGGCCTGCCAATGAAGATGCAAATGACGATGGGGGGGGTAAAATGCCGAAAACAGCCAGAAATAGGCAAATTAATGCAGAATTTACTTTAATACCCATTTTTTTCATATAAATTTCTCTCCTTCCCTAGAAAAATTGTAAGGTGTATTTATAATTAGAACCGTCAGATGCTTGATTAATATGTCAACAATTGAAGCTTATCTATCCAGGGGGAAGTTGTCAAGGTTAAAAAATGAGTAATCTAATTAAAATATATTGCAAATAAGGCAATCGATCTGCTAATTTGCAATATTATGAGAAACGGAATGGAAAATTATGTCGTTTTAGGGGAAATTATAACAACTATGGGGGCACAAAAATTTCCCTTATCTCATTGTATTCATACAAAAAAACGCCACTACTCTCGGTTTTTTGAACCGGAATAATGACGTTTTAATGACGTTTGCGGTTTGGAAATTTTGGGCAGCTTGTAACTATCCAAAATATATAGACATCCCACCGACAAACTGGTGGAGGCGGCGGGAATCGAACCCGCGTCCGAGAGTACCTTGCCGGCAACTTCTACATGTTTAGCCGCTGGATTGTTTCTCGCCTCTTTCCGCTCCCGGCGGCAGGATCAAAGAAAGGCCAGCCAAAGTGTAGTTTCGCTCGTCCGCCCTTAGGCGAAGCGGATCCGCTATCTGATGTATATGCCGCCCACATCCCGCTCCATCAGCGAAGCAGGGTGGACGAAGCCGCACTAATTAGGCGGCTAAAGCTAATTGGCTTTCGCCATAGTAGTTTGCGTTTATTGTTTTTCCACCGGATTTACGAGTCAGTAGAATGCTCGACATGCAGTTGGAGGTTCAATAGCCCCGTCGAAACCAGTCGCCCCCATAATTTTTAAAGTATAGCATAATATTGTCGGTTTGTATATATTTTTGAGTGTTTCAAAATTTCCCCTACCATAGTGCCGGGGCTTTAGCCCTGGAGGTTCAGCCCTAAAGGGCTTTAGACTACGTTATTCGAGAAATCATTCCCAGCGCTTAAACAATTGATGATCGATTTTCAACGCATCCAGAATCTTGCCGACTACAAAATCAATCAAGTCGTTGATTTGCTTAGGGCAGTGGTAGAAAGCTGGCATGCAGGGGATGATTTGCGCTCCGGCTTGGGATAATTCCAGCATGTTGCGCAGGTGAATTGTGTTTAGGGGTGTTTCGCGGGGGGCTAAGATTAATGGGCGTTTTTCTTTCAGGGCGACGTCGGCGGAGCGTTCGATCAGGTTGCCGGAAATGCCGTGAGCGATGCGGGAGAGTGTGCCCATGGAGCAGGGAAGAACGATCATGGCGTCTATCGGTGCTGTGCCGCTGGCGATGGAGGCCGCCAGGTTGTCGATGGCGTGGATGTGTAAATGGGGATAATCGGACTTGCCCAGAATTTGTTCAGCAATGATCGCTTTTTGGGCGGTGGGGTCAGCCGCTAGTTCTATCCCCAGTTCGTGCTTGATCACCAGGCGGGCAGTATCGCTGATGATAAGTTGGATCCGGGCGCCTTCCTGCGCCAGGGCTTGCAGCAATCGTTGGGCGTAGATTGCTCCGCTGGCTCCGCTGATTGCTACTATGTAATTCATGAGGGCTCTCCATTATTGAATGGATAATGAATTCGTTGTCCATTGTCAGTCGTAGTGCCAGGGCTTTAGCCCTGGAGATTCAGCCCTAAAGGGCTGGGACTACGGAATTCCTTATTTATTAAAGACTCACGCAATCCGGAAAGAAAATCGCCACTGGTCATAGGCTGGCGGTTGGCCGGCTGAATTGTTTTCAGCCAAATGGGAGCGCTGCCTGTCGCGACTAAAATTCCCTGCCGTCGATTTTGCTGAATTATTTGTCCCGGTAGGGCCGGGCTAGCTAGCTTGCTGATTTCCACCGTAAGAATTTTCAGCGGCAGATCGTCCAAAAATGTTTTTGCTCCGGGATAGGGATTTAACCCGCGCACCAGGCAGTCGATTTGTTCGGCGCTTTGTTTCCAGTCGATGATGGTAATCGATTTATCCAAGAGCGGCGCATAGGTGGCCGAGTTATGGTCTTGAGGATGATAAAGCGCGGTATTCGCTTCGATCTGATCCAATGTTTCCGCTAATAATTGCGCGCCCAGCGGGGCCAGCTTGTCGTGTAATGTTCCGGCGGTTTCCTCCGACCTAATATCGACAGCCTTGCATAAGATAACATCGCCGGTGTCCATCCCTTTATCCAGCCGCATGGTGCAGACCCCGGTTTGGGTTTCCCCCCGGATGATCGCCCAATTGATGGGAGCCGCTCCCCGGTATTTGGGAAGCAGGGAGGCATGGACATTGATGCATCCGTAGCGGGGTAAATTCAGTACCGGGGGGGGGAGAAGTTGTCCGAAGGCGACAACTGCCAAGGCGTCGGGATTCAATTGCCGCATGCTTTCCAGCGAATCCGCCGATCCGATTTTTCCCGGCTGCAAGATGGGTAAATTATGAGTTGAGGCGGCTTCCTTAATTGCAGAGGGTTTGAGCTTTTTACCCCGGCCTGCGGGGCGATCGGGTGGGGTAATCACCGCCAAAACCTGATGTTTGGACGTCAGTAGGGTATTTAAGCTGGGGAGGGCAAATTCCGGCGTGCCACAAAAGATTATTTTCATAATGGGGTAGGTGCTAAATTAAAATTCAGGAGAAATTTTTCACACAGAGCCACTGAGACACAGAGAATATTTATTTAAAAATTGTCGCGTAGAAATAGAAAGACTTAGAATATATCCGTAAATAACTTTTCCCTCTTTGGCAAAGAGGGGTTGGGGAGATTTTCAAATTGAATCTAACCTTAAGAATTATTCGAACACGACATATTGTTAAAAGATTAAATTCTTGGTAGCGTAGAAATAGGGAGACTCCGAAGTGTCATTGCGAGCGAAGCGAAGCAATCTCCATGCGTGTGGATGAGATTGCTTCGGCGATAAGGCTGCCTCGCAATGACGCTTTGGGTCTCTGATTGAGAACGCTGCCAAATTCTTTATGGAAATTACAATTTGCAAATCCCCCTTAATCCCCCTTTGCTAAAGGGGGAAACCAAAGGTAACGGTTATTTACGGATAAGCTCTTAAATTTCGTAGTCTAAAGCCCTTTAGGGCTGAATTTCCAGGGCTAAAGCCCTGGCACTACGGCTACGGCTTAAGTTAATTAAAGGGCGGGGAAACCCCCAATGCTGTTGACTTAAGGAATTTTGTTTTGATGTTTATGTAGCGCAGACCTTTAGGTCTGCTACAGCCACAGGGGTCAAATGCCGCGTCTTAAGCAGGGCTAAAGCCCTGCGCTACGTCTTAAGTCAACAGCATTGGGGGAAACCCCCGCCCCTACAATATTTTATAATTTCCGGCGGGACGCCTGTCCTGCTATAGATACCCGCGCTCTTTTTCCCTGGTGGCCGGATCGGTAATGTGATGCTTTCTTAAGAAATAGCTCAAATTGCGCTGATCGATGCCCATTAACTGAGCGGCTTCTTTCTTCTTCCATTTGGTTTCGTTTAAAGCGCGCAAGATCAATTGACGCTCGAATGCCTTCAAGCGGCGGCGCAGATTATATTCCTCCGCCAGGCGATGACGGGCGCTTTCCGCCGTATGGAACAAATCATAGGGCAGACTGTGCGCCTGGATGATTTCCAAATCCTCAATGATCACAGCCTGCTCGATACATTCCTCTAATTCTTTGATATTCCCCGGCCAGTCGTATTCCATCAAGATAGACAAGGCTTCAGCCGAAATGCCTTTTACTGATTTATTATGTTTTTTGCTGTATTTAGTGGCAAAGTGCTTGACAAGCAAGGGTATATCTTCCCGGAATTTGCGCAGTGCCGGCATACTGATGACATTATTTTGCAGTTGGTTGTATAAACCTTCATTAAATGCCCCCTGGCCGACAGCCTCCGCTAAAGAAGATTCTGTGGTGGCCAGGACCCGTACATTAATATTCTTAATCTCCGGAACACCTAAGGGGTGAATTTTATGTTCGCTCATTACCTGGGAGAGCTTTTCCTGTCCCGCCGGGGGTAATTTATCGATACAATCCAGGAGAATTGTGCCGCCGTCGGCGATTTCGAATAACCCCTTCGCTACCTCTTTTTTCCCCTCTCCTGTTTCTTTTACCCCGCCGAATAACTCGACATCTAAATAGGTTTCATCTATGGCGGAACAGTTGACTTTAATCAGCGGCGACAGAGAACGCTGACTGTAAGAATGTATGGCGGTAGCCACTAGCTCTTTGCCGGTGCCGCTTTCGCCCTGAATCAAAACAGGATTTTCCTGGGCAGCCAAATAAGGGATGAGACCAAACAGATGCCTGATGGGTTTACTCTTCCCTATGATACTGCCACTGCCGAACACAAGTTCATTCGTCATTAGAAACGCCCCCCCCCTGATGAATGGTTATGGCACTGGATACATGATCTTTCCGCCATATCCCCCGGAGACCCGTGCGGATACCCGCCCGGCCAGGGATTGGCGACAATGTGACATTTAGAACATAAAGTAAAAAATTTACCGTCATACCCGGCTTTTACACCCGCTACACCGTTTACCTTCGTTCTTAATAAAAAAGCATTGGAAGAGCCATGAGGTTCATGGCAATCGACGCAGGCCAGATAAAGATTGTTAACTACATTTCCCTCTGCGTCGCATCTTAAAGAGTAGAATGGTTCTCTTAATTTTAAATGTGGGGTATTGCTTTCCCTGCCGCGCGCTAAACCATGGGTTGAAACATTGCCGCCGCCATCTCCCTTGATATAGCGGATCGGATCGTATTTTAAGCGGGAATAGTTATTGCTCACGCCGTAACGTCCGGAAATTTGCCGGTGGCAGGTTTGACAATAGGAGGTAAAATTAGGTAATTCCGTGGCATCGGGGCCCAATTTTTCGTCCCCCGGCACATCGGGATTGGGATCATCCGCATAGGGGCGCCCGTAGACTATCGGACGGGGCGGGGTGTCATGAGGCCAGGGTGGATTATCCAAAGTAGGCCAGCCGTCGATTAATTTTTGCGTCCAGGTGACTTCGGGATCGGTAGGCAGGGTTAAGGGATAACCGCCGTCCTTGGTTTTTCCGGTAACTACCGCCGGATTATGGCAGGTAGTACATTGTAGTTTGCGTTCCCAGGTCGGGTCTGATTTGGTCGGGTCATCCGGATTCAGCGGATCGTAGAAATTGGATTTATCGGCAGCTCTTACCGGATGGCGGCTGGTGAGTTGAAAAACATCCTTGATACTGGTATAATCGCCGGAGAAGTTAGGGTTGACTACCAATTTACCGTTATGGCAAACAAAACACAGTTCTTCCAGGCCGCCTTTGCCGCCGGCGGTTTCTCCGCCGGTTTGTTCCATAATTGCCAGTTGGTCTTGCAGCCAGCTATGAAATTTCCAAATCGGATTATCTTGTGCTTCCGTTGTTTGCGCTTCCAATTTGATCCCATCCCGTTTCGGAGACATCATTTTCATAAAATCGCTATATGATTTCAGTAAATTTTCTTTATTCCAGTCCGTTAAAGTAGGCTGCATCTCCGGTGCCACAGGAGCGGCTGCCGGTGTTTTGTCCGGGAGAAGGCCGGAGGGTAATGTCGGCGCTTCGGATTCTATCTTTTTACCCGCTTCGGATTCTTTTTTTTGCGGCGCCATATCCTTTACGGCAGGCGCCAGATCCGACGGGACAACAAATTGATCGATAGTGGGTATGTTCTCATTGGGATTCATACCCGGTTCCACAAATTCCGGTTTGTCTGTTTTTATCGCAGCAGGTTCTTCCTGCGCCCAGGAAAAGATATTCGGCCATATAAAATAAAATCCCAAAACGACAACCAGCGACAATCTAAAAAATAATTGCTTTTTTAACACTCCCCCAAACCCCTCCTTAATCCCAATACTGTTCACTTAACGTAGCGCAGACTGTTCACTTAACGTAGAGCAGACCTTTAGGTCTGCTCCGGAGTGCCTACCAAAGCCGCCATAAGCAGGGCTAAAGCCCTGCGCTACGTCTTAAGTGAACCTTAATCCCTGGTCTGCACTATGTCCTGCAGGGACAATTGCAATTGCTCTTTGCCTTGCCAGACATTCAACTGGGGGCGGAAAATCACATCTATCGATTTATTGCCCGGAGTATTTAAAAATGAGAGCCAATCTCCCATATTAAAACCGATGGCTTCCATAGTCAGGTCGTTTTGCCTGAGCTTCAATTTTAAATGGTTATTGCCCACTAAGCGCAGCGGCGGCATTATTTCTAAATGGCGTGCACAATATAACGGCGCCGGATTGCCTATGCCGAACGGCTCCATTAATTGTATTTCCTGCCAAAACGACAAGGTCAGCTCTTTTAATTCCACCACGCCGTCCAGATTATAGCTGGGTATAAAGTCGTTTTCCTGTAAAGAATCTTCCACCAGTTGATTGATGCGCTCTTTGAACCGGGGTATATTTTCTTCCAGAATACTCAAGCCCGCCGCCATTTCATGGCCGCCGAACTCCAGCAGTAAATCCTGACATTTCAATAAAACTTGCTGCAGGTGCAAGTTACGGATACTTCGGCCTGAACCTTTGCCGACACCCGATGTAAGCCCGATAATGATCGTCGGGCGGAAATACTCTTCCACTATGCGGGAGGCGACGATTCCGATTACGCCGATATGCCAGCCCTCGGCCGCTAAAATAATCGCTTTTGGCGGAGCGTTGTTCTCGATAGCTTGCTGCAATTGCGTCCTGGCTTGTTCCAGGATTATCCCTTCGATAGCTTTGCGCTGAACATTGTTTTCTTCTATTTGCTTAGCCAGATTAGCGCTTTCAGTGTCGTTATTGGATACCAGCAGTTCCAACCCCTGCTGAGGGTCGCTCATTCTGCCGGTGGCATTTAACCGGGGGGCTAGCTTATATGCTACGTCTACTACGCTAACTTCCTGGTCAATAGCCAGACCTGTAACCTGCTTTAATGCTTTTATACCTGATTTGGAGGAATTTGTCAATTGTTTAAGACCATATTTTACTAAAATCCTGTTTTCCCCCATTAAAGGTACCATATCGGCTATTGTTCCCAGGGCTACCAGGTCCAAATCATTATTTAAAAGATCAGCCGCCTCGCGGATTAAACCGGATTGCGCCAATATGGCCTGCGCTAATTTCAAGGCAATACCTACGCCGGACAGTTTTTTAAAAGGATAGGGACATCCGGGTTGTAAGGGATTGAGAATGGCCGCGGCGGCAGGCAGATTATTTCCCAATTGATGATGGTCGCTGATAATTACCTGCATCCCCAATTTATTGGCGTAATTGACTTCGTTGCAGGAGGTGATGCCGCAGTCCACGGTTACGATTAAATTGACGGAGGCGTTTTTGATCTCGTCCAGCGCCTGACAATTCAGGCTGTAACCTTCTTCCAGCCGGTGGGGGATGTAAAAGATCACGTCGGCCTGGAGCGAACTCAGGGTTTTGAACAGCAAAGCCACACCGGTTAATCCATCGACGTCGTAATCCCCGTAAACACAGATTTTATCTTTTTGCCGGACGGCGTTAAGAATGATTCCGGCGGCGGTGGTCATCCCTTTCATGATAAATGGGCTGTGTAATTCCGCTAAAGTCCCCCATAAAAAAATCCCGGCGTCGGCGACGGTTTCGATGCCGCGGTTGATCATCAGATCGGCCAATCGGGATTTTATCCCTAATTCCGATTGGAGTTTCTTTTGCAATTCGGGATTCGGGGGGTAAAAATCCCAATTTTTAGGTTTGTTTATGGACATAAATATTGTTGTTAATTCAATGGATAGTGGATAGTGGATAGTGGATAATGGATAACGAAAAACTGTCAATTGTCCATTGTCAATTGTCCATTGTTATAATTATTTCCCGCTCCGTAATCTTCTTAACCTTGCCATTTATCGAAGCATGTAGTCTGGCCCCTAATTTACCGGCGGGAATCTTTGCCAGTAAATCCCCGGCTTTAACTTTGGCGCCTTCCGACACCACCGGAATTGAAGCATCGCCTACATGCTGTTTTAAAGGCAATCTGACCCACTGTGGCTGATAACGGTTGTTATCCAGCGCCGGATGTTGGTTATAGCGTCCCAGCCCCAGACGTTGAATGAGGCGGACAGTGGGAATTCCCAAGGGGAGCGATCGATTTTGTGAGCGTGATGTGGGAATAATCATTATTTTATGATCTTTTGGATATTTTTGCAAGTCTTTATGTATTATAGCCGGATTTAATCCCATAGGGCAAGCATAAAATCCGCAAACTCCGCATTGGCTGCATGCTGTTATATTGTGTAAAGGGGAGGGGAGGGTGGTAAAGGGGTAACCGGCAGAACGCATGGAACGCTGCGGCCTGATGGGATGTCCCAAACCCTGGCGCGGGCACAATATCTGACAGCCTGAGCAGGCGTGGCAGTAGGATTGGCTGTGGCGCTGCATATGCAGCAGGTTTTTTCTTTTGTTGAGGATTAAATGGTGTTCTTTAGGCAATACCAGCAAGGCATTGGTGGTTTTGGTTATCGGGGTGTCGGGATCGACCGTCAATTGCCCCATCATCGGGCCGCCGGTAATGATCGCGACGTCCTCACGCAGAAAGCCGCCCGTCCATGCGATGACCTGGGAAACCGGGGTACCGACAGGGACTTTCAATACCTTAGGTTCGGCGACTTCTCCCAAAACGGCAACCATTCGATGAGTGACCGGCAGCCCGTCAATAGCTGCGGCTATTTGGGACAGTGTGGTCACGTTTTGCACTAAAACCCCGGCCTGGGTGGGAATCCCGCCCAGGGGCACCAGGCGTCCCGAAACCT
This sequence comes from Candidatus Schekmanbacteria bacterium, assembly GCA_016235675.1. Lineage (GTDB taxonomy): Bacteria > SZUA-182 > SZUA-182 > SZUA-182 > SZUA-182 > JACRJN01. Next base: position 56,136 of record JACRJN010000131.1, on the reverse strand, counting down.
GCCAGGTCAGGATTTGTTCATCCCCCATGGGATAATAATTGGGCAATAAGCTGAATTCTATTGCCTTGATACCTTTAGCCGCTTTTTGTAACGCTTGGTATGAAGCGGAGTATTTTCCCTTCAGGGCGATGATACCTTTATCCGCTCCGGTGGTCTGAAGGGCAAGGGATAATCCCTTTATCACCGCATCGGCCTGATTTTCCATAAGATATTGATCGGTACAAAGCAGCGGTTCGCATTCGCAGCCGTTGGCGATGATCAGATCGACTTTGGCTTGCAGCTTGATATGAGCGGGAAATCCGGCTCCGCCCGCTCCGACTACCCCGGCGGCGCAGACCGCATCGATTATTTTAGTGGTCATGTTGCTGATTCCAATTTTTTGATTCACCACGAAGAGCACGAAGGCCACGAAGGGAAAAAGGGAAAAGGGTGTTTAGGGACTTGAAATTTTCAAACATACCGTTTCAGGATCGCGATAATCACCCCCACCCCGACCCTCCCCCATCAAGGGGGGAGGGGGATAAATTCCCTCCCCCCTTGCGGGCATAAGCGCTAACTTAGGCTCCTTCTCCCCTTGGGAGAAGGTCGGGATGATGGTACAAAAGCTTAAAAAATTAAATTATGGTACCCTCACCCTAACCCTCTCCCAGGGGGAGAGGGAACTTTAAATGCCTAAGTTAGCGCCTATGCCCCTTGCGGGGGAGGGTTAGGGTGGGGGGTATGTCAATATCTTCTAAGTCCCTTACCTTCACTCTTTACCTTTATCCTATTCATACCATTCTTCGTGCCCTTCGTGTTCTTCGTGGTGATAATATCGGATACCGAAACCTATTTATACCTTTCCGCCTCGCTGTAAATGCAGCCGCAATAGGGCTGGCGGTAAAGCTGCATTTGCCTGGATAGATTTATGCCTTCCGAAAAGCCGCGGCGGAAATCTTCATAATAGAAGGGAATCTTTTCCTTTTGAGCTATATCTTCAGCGATTTCTTTGATCAATTCATGCTTTTGATACTTGCTGTAAAGCAGGGTGCTGGAAAATGCCGCGCAATTTTGTTCCTTGGCGGTTTTAGCCACCATCTCCAGGCGCCAAAAGTAGCAAAAGCTACAGCGCTGTTGCTCCCGAAAAACCACCTGGCGCACAAATTCTTCCAAACCATATTCATCCCGATAGATTACCGGTAGCCCGGTGATTGTTTGCAACTGCTGCACCGCCAGCAGCCGTTTTTTAAATTCCTGAAGGGGATGAATATTGGGATTGAAGAAGAATCCCTTAATCTGAACCCCGGCCTGGGTTAATTGCTGATGCGGATAGACCGTGCAGGGAGCGCAGCAAATATGTAATAAGAGGTTCATGGTAATATTTCTGTTGACGGTTGTCAGTTGTCAGTTAAAAAAATAATAACCGACAATCGTCAACCGTCAACGATTTTTTAAAACGGCATCTGATTGACGCTGAAAATCGCCATCAACATGGCTACCACGATAAATCCGACCACGATGCCCATCAATAAAATCATCGCCGGTTCGATAAAGGATATTAATCTTTTGATACTGTTGCGTATTTCTTCGTCGTAACTATCGGCCACTTTGATCAGCATAGTGTCTAATTGCCCGGTTTCTTCTCCGATGGCGGTCATGTGCGTTACCAGGGGGGGGAAGACGTGGCTTTCCATCAAAGGGGTGGTTATTCCGCCGCCTTCCTTCAAGCCGTTGCTGACTTTATACATCGCGGCGGAGATGACGCTGTTGCTGATGATGTCCTTTACTATATTCAGCCCTTGCAGGATCGGGACTCCGCTTTTAATCAATGTGCCTAAGGTGCGGGTAAAACGGGCGGCTTCGATTTGCTGAATCAGTGCGCCCAATAAAGGAATCTTGAGCTTCCAGCCGTCCCAGGTATATTTACCGGACTCGGTTCCGATAAAATAACGGGAAGCGATAATCAGCAACACCAGGCTGCCTAAAATCGCCCACCAATAATTAATCAAAATATCGGTAACGCCCAGTAAAATTTGGGTGGACAGGGGCAAAGCCTGCCCCATATCGCTGAACATGGCGGCAAATTTGGGGACGACGAAGAGCAACAAAGTGGCCACCGCGCTTGCCGCCACCAGGGTCAAAAGAGTCGGGTAGATCATAGCCGATATAATATCATCCTGCAATGCCTGGGAGTTGCCGAGAAATTCGCTCAGGCGCTTGATGACCAATTCCAGCACGCCGCCGGTTTCGCCCGCCTTAATCATGTTGACATAGAGGCGGGAAAAAACGCGGGGATGACGCGCCAAGGCGTCGGCCAGCGAACTGCCGCCTTCGATGCTGCGCAGGATGTTATCGATAATCCTGGCGAATTTTTTATTATCCGTCAGGTCTTTGAGGATGGCTAAGCTGCGATCCAGCGGCAATCCGGCTTCCATGAGGATTCCCAATTGGTTGGTAAAGGTTAATATATCTCTTTTCTTTACCCGCTGAAAGCTTAAAGTTAAACCGGCGGTTGCGGATATGCCCTGATCTTTTTGCTGTTCATCGATCTGCAACGGGTAGTAATTAGAGGCTTGCAGACCGGCTGTCACCGCCGTCCGATCCTTTACTTCCATGGTGCCGGTAATAATTTTCCCGGTACTGTCACAGGCTTTGTAAACGAAAACAGGCATGTCGCTCCCAGATGAAATTACCAACCACGAAGCACACGAAGAGCACGAAGAAATTTTTCGGCCTGGGGATTGGCCAAAACATCAATATAATATCGTAGTCCCAGTAATATCGTAGTCCCAGCCCTTCAGGGCTGAACTTCAGGGCGTTAGCCCTGCAATTATGACTCTCAATACTTTCGGCGCGTTCCATACGAACACACCTTTTTTTGCAGCCCTAAGGGGCTGAAAATACGCGGCTAAAGCCACGGGACTACGTTTTTAAATATATAAATATCTATCTTTAGGTGAACACTCTCGAAATTTTTTCTTCGTGTGCTTTGTGGCCTTCGTGGTAAAAAAACAACATTAGCCAAATATTATAAAATATAATCTTTACCGTCGGCATTGTCAATTGGAATATGTTGGTTGGTTTATTCCGAAAAAATACGGATTTGGTTGCGGCCATTCTCTTTGGACGAATAGAGGGCTTGATCGGCCTTATAGATCAGTTTATCGATCTGTTCGGCCTGAGTGGGATAGCCGGCGATACCGCCGCTGATGGTGACGTTGACGATAGGTTGCTGATCATTTCCTTCGAAGGTTTCGCAGGCTACGGCTTCGCGGATTCTTTCCGCCACGGTTTGAGCTTGTTCCGCAGTGGCATTAGGCAGGGTGACGACAAATTCTTCTCCTCCGTAGCGCGCTACCGTATCCACATTGCGGGTGTTTTCCACCAATACCTTAGCCACCCGCTTTAAAACCTCATTGCCCTTTTCATGGCCGAAGGTATCGTTGAAGCGCTTGAAAAAATCCACATCGATCATAATAACGGATAGGGGATTCTGATAACGCTGAGCACGCTTGCGCTCTTTTTCCAGATGATCCAGAAAATAACCGTAATTGAATAAACCGGTCAAGCGGTCACGGATGGAAAGCCCCTCCAGCATGTCCTTTTGCGCCTTTTGCTTACCGGATGAATGTCCCAAGGTTATACCCGTCCCGATAAACAAAGCCATGCCGATACCGATTTCCCATAACTTTTCCGCTTGCTGGGGCGTGAACATTTGTAAGGCATAGAGCCAGCCCACAACGCTGCATGTGCTTAAGATTCCTACTATTAATCCTCCCGCCAAACCGTAAGAGACCGCCGCGATATATAGAGGAATTATATACAAATGCCAGAACATCCCAATATCCTTACTGTCATGAATCAACAGGCTGACAAAGGTAAAGAATATCAGAATCAGCAATAGGCTGCGCAATTGGATGTTATTCGTTTTCCCTGCCGGACTCACAATATTAGCCTCCTATTACTATACTAACCATAAGTGACCGAGGTGTCAACAACATGTTGTTTTAAATATAAAGATAAAATTACCAAGGGAATTATTCCCGAAATAGATTGTTATGCCGAAATTTCTTTCCGGTAGCACAGGCTTTCAGCCTGTGATTTGATATTTCGGTGTGTCCTCACACCGAAACCGTAAAGGGGGAACGTTACCCCTTGATAATTTCGGCGTGGGGACACGCCGAAATATCTAACCGATAGTCATTGCGAGCGGAGCGAAGCAATCTCGTTATGGCAACGGACGCCGAGATTGCTTCGCTCCCTCCGGTCGCTCGCAATGACAAAATCAAACCGTAAACTGCAAGCGGTACAATTTGGCGTATAGCCCGTTCTGCTGCAATAACTGCTGATGATTGCCTTCTTCCTTGATTTGTCCCTTGTCCATTACGATAATGCGTTCCATTTTCTGGATGGTGGCCAGGCGGTGGGCGATTACGATGCAGGTGCGATCCTGCAAAATCTTATCCAGGGCATCCTGGATCAAGCCCTCGGTCTGAGAGTCGATATTGGAGGTGGCTTCGTCGAGGATCAATATCTGCGGATCGAAGACTAAGGCGCGGGCAAAGGTGAGCAATTGTTTTTGTCCGGCGGATAAATCGGCTCCCCGTTCTTTCAACTCATGCCGGTACCCGTCGGCAAACTGCTGAATAAAGTCATGGGCGTTGGCCTGATGCGCCGCCCAGATTATTTTGTCCATCGGTATATCGGTGCGCCCTAAGCGGATATTATCACAAACGCTGCCGGAAAAAATAAAAGGCTCCTGCAAAATGACGGCGGTGTGTTGGCGTAAATCATGGAGAGAGATATTCCGGATGTCGATTCCATCCAAAAGCACCCGGCCGGATTGTGCCTCATAAAAACGGTGCAAAAGCCCGACCAAAGTGGTTTTTCCCGAACCGGTGAGACCGACAACCGCTAATTTTTCTCCCTTTTTTATCCGCAGATTAATGTCCTTCAAAATAAAATCCTCCCCGTTATAGGCAAAGGAGAGATTTTGAAAGCTTATCTCCTGTCGTAATCCCGGCCAGGGGGTGGAATTAGGCGCGTCGCGGATGGTTGCCGGGGTATCCAGAAGTTTGAAAATGCGTTCCGCTGCGGCCATGGCGGATTGAAAGATATTGTACTTTTCCATCAAGTCATCGATCGGGCGGAAGAAGCGCTGATTATATTCGATGAAAGCCACCAGCACCCCGAAGGTGATCAGCTTTTGGATTACCTGCATCCCGCCGTACCAAAGCATCAGGGCGATGGAAAGCGCGCCCAGGAATTCGACCACCGGAAAGAACATGGCGTAATAGAAGATGGTTTGCTTGTAAGCCTCCAGGTAGTCGTTATTCAGGCGGTCGAATTGCTTAAAATTCTTTTCCTGGCGGTTGAAAACCTGAATAATCGACATGCCGGTGAGGTTTTCCTGCATAAAGGCGCTGATGCGGGCGGTATGCTGACGGATGGCGCGAAAGGACACCCGTACCTTTTGGCGAAACAGGTAAGTGACGTAAAATATCAAAGGAATCACGGTAAAGACCACCAAGGCCAGCCTCCAGTTCATATACAGCAGCATAAACATGATCCCCAGCAGCATGGCAATATCCCCGAATACCGCGACTAAGCCTGCGGAAAACATTTCGTTTAAAACCTCGATGTCGCTGATCAGGCGGCTGATTAAGCCTCCGATGGTCTGCTCGGTGAAGAATCCGACCTGCATCCGCGCAAGATGGGAGAAAAGTTGCCGGCGCAAATCAAACATGACCTTCTGGCCGGTAAGCTGCATCAGATAGATTTGCCAGTAACGCAGGATAAATTCCAGAAACATTACCAGAAAATAGACCGCGGCGATAACGGTCAGCCCCGCCATATCTTTATTGTGGATATGCCGGTCGATAGCGATCTTGATAAGATACGGCCCGGAAAGTCCCAGGACGGAAACCAGCAACAGCAAGCCCAAAGCGGAGGCCACCAGTAATTTATAGGAGCGCAAATAGGTCAACAGCCGCTTCATCAGATAGCTGTCGTAAGCCTTATCACCGTCCGCCCCCTGGTAATAATCAGTGCTCATTTGTTTCCCCTGGTAATCTCATCCAATAATAATTGTTTGGCATAGGTTTTGGCGTAAAAACCATCCGGGTTCCGGATTAAATCCTCATGCCGCCCCTGCTGAACGATTTCCCCCTCATCCAGGACAATTATCCGGTCGGCGTCCATCACCGTTGATATGCGGTGCGAAATAATCAGACAGGTGCGGCCTGCCATAAATGGTTTGAGGTGTTGCAGGATTTTCCTTTCCGTATAGGTATCGACACTGGCAAAGGAGTCATCCAGTATCAATATCTTAGGGTCGCGAATCAGGGCGCGGGCCAAAGCCGTGCGCTGACGCTGGCCGCCGGACAGGGTGATTCCGCGTTCCCCCAGTTTTGTTTCGAAACGCTCCGGTAAGGTGTGGATTTCCTCCCATATCTGGGAGATTTGCGCAGCCTCAATAATTTTTTCTTCCTCGTTGCATTTGTCAATTAAGCATTCGAAGCCGTAGAGGATGTTTTCCTTGATGGAGGCGGAAAAGAGGAAGCCTTCCTGAGGGACATATCCAATCAGGCTGCGCAATGCCTTTAAGGGAATGTTTCTAATCTCCTGGTTGTCGATTAAAATCTGCCCCTGACTGATTTCCAGTAAGCGGGGGAGTAAATTAACTAAAGTGGTCTTGCCCGCTCCCACCGCTCCGACAATGCCTAATGTCGTTCCTGCGGGGATTTTCAGATTGATGTTTTTCAATGCCCATTTTTTGTTTTGCGTTTCGTAGGAAAAATGTAAGTGGCGGAATTCTATTTCTCCTTTTGCGGGGGTTTCCGATAATTGCCCCCGGTTTTCTTGTTCCGGTTCATCCAGAATCAACGAGATGCGCTCCATGGCCGCCGCTCCCCGCTGGAAGAGATTCATTACCCAGCCTAAAGCCATCATCGGGAAAAGCAGCATGGCCAGATAGGCGTTGAAAGCGACGAACTCGCCTAAGCTCAATTGGCCCAGGATAATCTGACGGCCTCCCAGCATAAGTACGATTATCTGCCCCAGACCGTAAATTAACATCATCAGCGGCAGCAGCAGCCCCCAGTAACGCGCCAGTTCCATATTGCCCTGGATGTATTCCCTCCCCAGCTTTTGAAAGGTTTCGATGGATGCTTCTTCCCGCTGATAAGCCTGGATGATGCGGATGCCGGAGAAATTTTCCTGCACATGGGAGGTCAGGGCGGACAGTTTTTGCTGCACCGACATGAAGGACTGATAAACCCGCTTGGTATTCTTTTTGATGTAGAGGGAAAAAACCGGTAGCGGCAGCAAGGCCCAGAAAGCCAGGACCGGATTGATGTAGAACAACAATCCGGCCACCACGAAGAACAACACAATAGTATGGGAAAAGTGCATGATGCCGGGGCCAATCGCCATGCGTACCGCATTCAAATCTTCAGTGGTGCGGGCGAGAATGTCGCCGGTCTTGTGTTTGATAAAAAAGCTCCAGGGCAATTTCTGCAAATGGAGTGTAATATCGTTGCGGAAATGGTATTCAATGTGGCGGGAGGCGCCGATTAATATCTGGCGGGTAAGATAGCGGAAAATTCCCTGTACGATGCTGATTCCCAAAATCAGGGCGGCATAATAGAACAGACGCTTATGGGTAAGGGACTGGCGCAACTGATCGATGGCGGTTTTCAAGACCCAGGGAGCGGTTAAACTCACCAGATTAGTCAGGACTAAACACATAACCCCGGCCAAGATCGACTTGCGGTATTGGTAGAAGTATTTTTTCAGGCGCAGGAAATTTTTCAAGGTGTTTGTCCTTTAGGGGCATAAAATGAACGATCAAATATTCATCTCTTGAAGATAATCTTCCGGTTTAATGCACCTGATGGTTTTTACTTTGGCAAAGTCATGGTCATACGTTAAAAAAGCTTCCGCAGATGCGTGTACCGCTGTGGCAAGAATAATTGCATCCGCAACAGATAATTTATCTGAAGTTTTTATAGCAGCTATTTTTAAAGCCAAATGTGGAGTTATGTCAATAATGGCAATATTTGAAAGAGAGTTGATAAGGGATAAGGCTTTCTTAGCTTTTAGATATTCATTTTTTTGGTAAAAAAGTACGGCTATTTCTACTAATGTAATTACACTGATAATCCCTTCCAGAATACCGTCATGAATATTTTGTAAAATCGCCAGGCAAGCTTCTAATTTCCCCTTTTCTTCCAAAAAAACGCTCATAAAAATATTGGTATCGAGACCAATTCTTTTCACAGTTTCCAATCCTCCCGAATTTTTTTCTGAAGAGTTAGCGAGTTTTCACTAAAAATACCCTTTCCCAGACCGATCATTTCATCGACAACCTTAGATTTTTTAGTTTGTTTTTTAATCAGGATTTCATTTTCTTCCACAATAATATTTATTTTCCCCTTAAGATGGGCTTTTTCTAATAAATGCCAAGGCAATTCCAACGATGTTTCCTTTTGAATATTTTTTTTAATAATCATTGTTTATCCTCAAAATAAACGAGTGGATAAAAGAGGAGCACCTTTTAAAAGACATTATAGCCTATCCCTTATTCAGAGTATAGATAATCTTTCGTCAGTATATGTCATAAAATATATTATAACTACTGCACATAGTTTATATAAAACTACTATAATAATTAGTTATAACATGATAATAATATCCGAATTAACCAAAAAATTACACTAATTGTTGGTTATGACTACTTTTTTTCTTGACACATATATAAACATCATATAGAATTTGAATATCTTTAACATCGTGGATTATTTAATTGAGATTTCATAACTTAAAAACGCAATTTTAAAGAGGGGGGGGATTTATGAAATCAAAGAGGTAACCGATTTATGTCTCAAAATATGCTTTTAAAATTGAGAAGCCTGAGAAACAAGAGAAGGATGTTATTATGTTTTCTTGATTTTATTGTTATAATCTGCTCTTATTATCTGGCCTTTATCCTGCGTTTCGATGGGAATATTCCCGCAAAATATTATACCTTGTTCCTTCATTCCCTGATTGTAACCGTTGTCGTCAGAATTTTTAGCCTGCTTTATTTCGGCACCTATAAATCAATTTATAAATATGCCGGAATAGATGATTTAATAACCTTGGTCAAAGCCGTTTCTTTTAGCTCGTTATGTATCGCTTTGAGTGTCTTGTTATATTTTAATCTGCATTACCCGGTAGGGTATCCGCGTTCGGTTTTTGTGGTCGATTGGTTGTTAAATATGTTTGTCATTGGTTCTATGAGGTTTTACCACAGAATATATCATAGCCTGATTAAGACTATCCGTTTCGAGGGGCATAATAATTTATCATGTTACGGTGAATCGCAAAAACGGGCGCTGATATTGGGAGCGGGCGATTTAGGGGAAATGACGCTGCGGGGGATTACGAATCGGGAAAAATTAAATCAAAAGTATAACATAATTGGTTTTATTGATGATGACCCCGCTAAACGGGGTTTAAGAATCCACGGCATCGAGGTTTTAGGGGCGATCAAGGATTTAGCTAAAATTGTAAAGGATAAAAAGATCGAGGAAATTATTATCTCTATTCCGTCCCTCCAAGGCAAAAAGCTGCGGGAGTTGATGGATAAAACCGATCCGGCTTTGTATAGCAAAATCAGGCTGGTGCCGCAGCTTGAGGAAATCTTAAGGGGGAAAGAAATAAATAATTTAAGAGGCGTGCAGGTGGAAGACCTTTTAGGCCGGGAAGGGGTCGAATTCGATTTCAATGAGCAGTTACCTTATTTGACCGGTAAACGTGTATTAGTGACCGGCGCCGGCGGTTCCATAGGTTCGGAGCTATGCCGGAACATCCTGAAATTTCATCCCAGCCAATTGATACTTTTCGGAAGGGGTGAGCACAGTATTTTTTGTATCGCCAACGAATTGCGCAATTCCAGGCGCAACGGATATGAGCTTAAAGAGGTAATCGGCGATGTGATCAATAAACGCAAGCTGGAGGGTGTTTTTAAATTATACCGCCCGCAGGTGATTTTTCATGCCGGTGCGGATAAACATGTTCCCCTGATGGAGAGCAATCCGGACGAGGCGGTTTTGAATAACATTGTCGGCACCCTGAATTTACTGGAAATAGCGGAAGAGTTCGAGACGGAGAGGGTGGTTTGCATTTCTTCGGATAAGGCGGTCAATCCTTCCAGCGTTATGGGTTGTTGCAAGCGGATTACGGAATTGCTGGTGCAGTCCCGCCCCAATCAAAAAACTATTTGCGCGGCGGTACGGTTCGGCAATGTGTTGGGCAGTCGGGGCAGCGTGATCCCGCTTTTCAAAGAGCAAATCGCCAGAGGTGGCCCGATTACCATCACTCATCCGGAGATCACCAGGTTTTTCATGACTATTCCGGAAGCGGCGCAATTGGTGATACAAGCGGGTGCGATGGGCAAGGGTGGAGAAATTTTCATCCTGGATATGGGAGAGCCGGTCAAAATCGTCGATTTAGCCAAGGAGACCATCCGTCTGGCCGGATTCGAGCCGGGCAAGGATATTGCAATCGATTTCATCGGGCTGCGCCCCGGCGAAAAACTTTATGAAGAATTGGCGATGAAAAAAGAGGACGTACTTAAAACTAACCAAAATAAAATTTGGATGGTATGTCCGAACGGAACAAGGTATAATACTTCATTGTATAAAAACATTAAAGAATTGCAGGTGTTATCTTTGAAAATGGAATTCGAGGGGATTATCAAAAAGCTGCAAGAGGTAGTGCCGGAGTTTCATCCGCCTGTGCATAATTGAGGAAATAATTCACACCAAGATTTTTTAAAGTAGCGCGGGGGTTTATCCCCCGCTTTTTACGTAGGGGTATCTCCTGCGTCCGCAATGTTGGGGATAAACCCCAACGCTACATTTTGCCCGGCTTTTAATTTGAGAAAACATTGACCAGCCAAACATTAACAGATCATTTTTTATCTTTAGCGGTGCAGGAAATCGGATTTAAAACACCGGCTTTGGCGCAAGGGTATATCGACCGCTTTTTAGACGGCGTCGATCTTGCAGACAAAAACATCCTGGACATCGGTTGCGGGACGGGATTGATGAGCATTTACAGTGCCTGCCGGGGAGCGGCGCAGGTCATCGGTCTTGAGCCGGAAGAGGCCGGGAGCAGCAGCAGTTCCGCCGCGGTATTCAACAAAATGGCCGCGGCCCTTAAATTAGCGAATATCGTTTGCTATCCGCAAACCTTGCAGGAATTTGCACCCAACGGGCTTTCGTTCGATCTGATTTTATCGCACAGTTCCATCAATCATTTAGATGAGAAAGCCTGTGTCGGATTAAGAACCAGCCGGGCGGCGCGGGAAAAATACCTGTCCATCTTCACTAAATTAAGCGGCATTACCAAAAATGGCGGGAAAATTGTAATCCTGGACTGTTCTCCCTATAATTTCTTCGACACACTGGGAATGAAAAACCCTCTATCCTCTACGATTGAATGGCATAAGCATCAAACGCCCGATCTTTGGATCGAACTGCTGAAGCAATGCGGCTACACTAACCCGCGGGTAGATTGGTTGGTTCCGGCGAAATTAAAAAGCTTTGAAAAGATTTTAGCCAACCGGTATGGTGCATTTTTTACCAGAAGCGCTTTTAAGCTGGTGATGGAGAAGAAAAGCGGCTGACGGTACAGGCGATTGTCAGCCGTAGCCGTAGCCGTAGTGCCGGGGCTTTAGCCCCGGAAATTCAGCCCTAAAGGGCTGGGACTACGGCTGGTGATGAAAAAAAGTTGTCAGTTGTCGGTTGTCAGTTAAAGAATTAAAACCGACAACTGACAACTGACAACAAAAATGAAAAACACATACAAAAACATACTCTACATAACCATCGCCGGCCTAATCATCCTCATCTACCGGCCAATATTGGTCTGGCTGATCGCAAGCTGGCGGGAAAATCCAGATTACTCCCATGGATTCGCCGTACCGCTGATCTGCGGCTGGATTATCTGGAAAAAGAAGGGCAAGCTGAAACAATTCCCCCAAAGTTCATCCAGCCTGGGTTTGTTTATCATCCTCGGCGCACTGCTGATTCTGCTGGCCGGAAGGAGGATGGGGGTAAATTTCATCACCGCCTATTCCCTGATCGGTTTGCTAATCGGGATAAGCTTATACCAATGGGGCATTGATGCGACCAAAGAGGTTTTATTCCCCCTGCTGTTTTTATTGTTTATGATCCCGGTCTCCCAATTCCTGATCGACCCGGTAAGTTACCGGCTGAAACTGTTGTCCAGCTACTTATCGGCGCAAATCGTGCAGAGTCTGGGAATCCCCGTCTACCGGGAAGGGGTGATCCTCACTACCGGCAGGGGCGCTTTGGAAGTAGCCGACCCGTGCAGCGGTATCCGCTCCCTGTTTACCTTTCTAATGATGGGAACCGTTTTCGCCTATTTAGCCCAGGGAACCGGCTTTAAAAAAATGTTACTTTTTTCCTTTACCATTCCCTTGGTAATCCTGGGAAACAGTATCAGAATCATTACCGCGATATTATTGCTCAACTATTGGGGAATCAGCGTTTCCAATACTAATTGGGAAACCGCGATCAGTTTGATCATCGTAGCCATGACCGCCGTCGGCTTACTATTTATAGGAAGGCTCATGAAATGCCAAATAAGCGCCTCCTGATTATAATCGCTTTACTTATCCCCGTTTGTATCTATCTGGAATTTTTTAACCAGCCCCGCCAGGGGGAATTCGGCTCGGTGGCGTTTGCGCAGAAAATCCAAAGCTTCCCCAGGCAAATCGGCGGCTGGCGCTATATTTCCGACATCGCGATGGATGAGAAAAGCTTTTCTGCGCTTGGCCCGCAAGCCCTGATCTTCCGGGAATACGGCAATGAATCCGGCGCACGCATACTGTTAGTGGTGGTATTTCATGAAAACGACCGCTGGGGCGCCCATGATGTGCAGACTTGCTACACCTCGCAAGGCTGGTCGATTGTTAAGGCTGACGGATTGAATACGCAAGTAGTTAAGCTGGCCCAAGCCGGGATAGCGGTCAACAAACTGGAAGTGGAAAAAATTGACCAGGGAAGGTCGACCGTTCTCTATTGGTGGTTTGCCCAGGGCAAAAAGCAAATGACCGACAGATTCAGCCAGATGACGGCCAATATCTGCTCCAGCCTGGTCAACGGCTATTGCGCCAGCGGTTTGGTGCGGGTCTCCGCCGACTCCCAGGCTGATCTGGAGGATTTTATCCAGGGATTGCTTCCGGCGCTCGACCCCTGGCTGCCTTGATAATGGACAATTGACAATGGATAATGCAAATGTCATTGCGAGGCGGCTTTATTGCCGAAGCAATCTCAGACGCACGAACGAAGATTGCTTCGCTTTCGCGCGCAATGACGCTTTTACCTTTCTTAGAGTTTTAAAGAATATATGGAAGCATCTTACCTAAAAGAATATTATACAAATATCTTCGACAAAACTGACGAATCCTTAACGGAAAAAGAACACGACCGGATTTGTTCCACCATAAATCTAATCCCGGAAGATGTGAAAACAATTTTAGACATCGGTTGCGGCGATGGGCGGATTGCCAATTTATTGGCCTCCGATTATTGGGTGGTAGGCGCGGATTTTATTTTCCATCCCTTAAAAAAATTAAAAGCCGCTAAAACCTGCACGGAAATCAAAAAATTAGCCTTCAAGGAAAATAGCTTCGATTTAGTGATGCTGACTGAGGTTTTAGAGCATTTAACGGATGATTTCTTTTATGAGACGGTAAGAAACGTTCAAAATGTCAGTAAAAAATACATCCTGGTCACCGTACCATACCGGCAAAACTTAAGAAGCGGCTTTATCAAGTGCGAAAAATGCGCTAATATCTTTCATGTCTGGCAGCATATCCGTGATTTTAAGGGCACGAAAGATCTGGAAAACCTATTTTCCGGGTATAAACCGATTAAATACGCCTTTTTCGGCGAAAACAGGGAATATAAAAGTAATTTAATCTTAATTATCAAACAAAAATTAGGAAACCGCTGGTTTAAGGCCGAAGAACATACGGTTTGCCTGCGCTGCGGCAACACGGAATTTCCTTATACCCAAAGAAATATAGTAACTATGATTTGCGGGGCTTTTGAGAAGCTTCTAAAAAAGATTCCTTTAAAACAAAAAAGCTGGATCGGGGTGCTTTACCTGAAATGCTCAGGCTGAATAATATGGGGAAAACGGATATGAAAAAACTACTGATGCTGGCCTATGCCTATCCCCCGTCTGCCAGAACGGGCACATATAGAACTTTGCGTTTTAGTAAATACCTGCCTGATGAAGGCTGGCAGCCGATAATTCTGACGCTGGATGAGAAAAAATATGAGATTATCGATAACAATTTAGTCAATGAAGTGCCCCCGGTGGCAAAAATTTACCGAACCCCGGCCTGGCTTTTTTATAGTCGTTACTCGCAGATAATTAAAGCCGTCAGAAAGATTGTTAAAAAATCGCCGGACGGTGACGGGATTAAAGGCGGAAAGAATCCGGCCCCCAAAAGCAAAGTCTCCTGGAAAAAGATTCCGGCGGATTTATTAAGAACGCCTGATGAGGCGGTCGGCTGGATTCCTTTTGCCTTTATTGCCGGACTATATTTGATTTATACTCAAAAAATCGACGCTATTTACGCAACGGGCGGGCCTTTTTCCACCTTTATTACCGCGGTGTGGTTGAAGAAAATCAGCGGCAAGCCGCTGGTGGTGGATTTCAGAGACCCATGGGCTAGTGATTATAATAACATGTGGAGTCATCCCTGGTTGAACAAAGTGGCCTGGATTTGTGAAAAATCGGCGGTTTTAAATGCAGATGTCGTTATCGCTAACACCGAAACTTTAAAGAAACAACTGGTTTTAAATCATAACATTCAGGAAAATAAAGTAATCGTCATCAATAACGGATTCGATGAGGCCGATTTTTCTAAATTAAGCAAACAACACTATGAAAAATTTACTATAGTTTTTACCGGGTCTTTTTATTCCGCCCGCAATCCGTCGAATTTCTTTTTTGCACTAAGGGAATTACTCAACGAAGACAAAACGTTAGAGGACAAGATTCAACTGGTTTTTGCGGGTAGCGGTTTTCATAAATACTTTGATTTGATTGAAAAGTCGGGTTTAGGCAAGCTGGTAACCTGGAAAAAGCAGGTAGAGCATAAAAAAGCTTTAGAATTAATGAATTCAGCCCATTTGCTTTTGTTGACCAATATTTATCTGGGATGTTGTCAGATTCCCTCTAAAACATTTGAATATTTTGCGGCGGGCAAGCCGATATTGGCGCTGGCTGAGCCAGGGGCTTTAGCCGATTTGTTTTCGTCGGAAAATGTTTCCGGAAAGGTTGTCGATCCGGAGGATATTCTTCAGATCAAAGAGGCAATCAAGGAATTTTATCTCCAATATATTAATGGAACATTGAAAGAACAACCGAGTGTATTGTGGAAAAAATTCAACAGCCGGAATTTAACCCATTTATTGGCCGGTGTGTTGAATCAAGAATTAAAGAAATATGTTTTCCAAAATTAAAAAATTATTTTCCGATAGTATTTTCTATGTTTTAGGAAATACCGCCGGGAAAATAGTGGGATTTTTGCTGATTCCGCTTTATACCCGTTATCTGACGCCCGCGGATTATGGAATCTTGTCTTTATGTTCCCTGTTCGGCTCCTTTTTGTTTATATTTTTAAACCTGGGGATGAGCAGCGCCATATTTAAAAATTATTTTAAGGCCGAGACACCGGAGGGGAAAAACCTGGTTTTAAGCACCTCCGGATTTATAATGCTGCTGATTTCTCTGCCGGTGATGGGCATTATTATTGTTAATTCAGCCGGGATTTCCAGATTGTTGCTGGGAAGCCCGGTTTATGCCAATGCCGTGATCATCGTGTCTTTAACCGGTGTTTTTTCCCAATTGGCCAAAATCCCTTTTTCCTGCCTGCGGGCGCAAGGCGAATCGAAGAAATATGCCGTACTGACTTTATCCGATACCGGTTTTACCTTGTTATTGACTATTTTTTTAGTAGTGGCATTTAAAAAAGGGTTCTGGGGGATTTTAATCAGTCAATGCCTGGCCGGTTTGTTAGTTTGCCTCATTCTTATCCCCTGGATTTTAAGGGATGTGCCTTTTCGGTTTTCTTTAACCGAAGCAAAAAGTCTGCTGCGGTTCGGCGTTCCCTTAATCTTCTCCGGCATCGGCGGGATAATCTTAACCCTGTCGGACAGATACATGTTAAAAATGTATAGTACGCTGGATCAAGTGGGTATCTATTCATTAGGCTATAGATTCGGGGAAATTCTGTGGTTTCTGGCCTGGGCTTTTCAACTGGCCTGGCCGCAATTTGTGTTTTCCAACGAAAAATCGCCAAATGCCAACGAGTTATATTCCAAAACCAGCACTTATTTTTTTGCGATAATGTCCTTTGTCTGCCTGTCCTTATCGATATTGGCCAGGGAAATTATTATTTTAGCCACCACGCCTAAATTTTTAGAGGCTTACCGGGTGATTCCGATCATTGCCCTATCCCAGTTATTTTACGGGCTGTTCAATGTAGTGGCGGTCGGTGTATATTTGAAGAGTAAAACTTCATATTTCAGCACGGCTGTAGGAATTGCTGCGCTGTTGAATGTCGGATTGAATTTTCTTTGGATCCCATCTTTTGGGATGATGGGGGCGGCTTATGCGACGTTGCTGGCCTATATTTTTCAATTTATTATGATAGTCGTTCTTTCGATGAAGCTTTATCCTGTCAGATATGAATTTGGTCGTATCATCAAATTAATAGCGATTAGCTTAGCTTTATATTTGGCGGGGGTACTGATTAATATTGAAGCAATAAGCGTGGCTATCGCTTATAAGTGCATGTTAATTCTTTTGTTTCCCGTATTACTTTGGCTGAGCGGTTTTTTTGCCGCCCAGGAAAAGGCGCGCTTGTACCGGTTATGGGAGTTTTGTCGTATTTCATAGCACTGAGGAAAGTTGTGGACACTTCACCTGTGTATCAATTAAATTATTTAAATCCAACCGAAACATCCGGCAAATCTGATGTCTCTTCGGTTGATCGGTTTGAAAAAACAAGTTTATCGGTTCTTGTGGCGGCGGTAATTTGCGCGATATTTTTGCCTTATTATCCGGTAAAGATTTTCTTAGGGTTTTCCCTGGGTATTTTTTGGACTTATTTGGCCTTTGTAAGAATCGATTTAGCGGTTTGTTTTTTTATCTTTTTTATGCCGATTTTAGACCTCTTTCCCCCTGATTTTTTCGGCATAACCGGAATAAACGCCCAAACTATTATTGTGGCCATTTTATTTCTTGGCGTGTTTTCCCAAAAGCAGCCGCAAGAAAATTCGAGATGCGATCCGTTAAAAATACCTGTTTATCTGCTTGTATTTTTTACTTTATTATCCATTTTCAGGATGCCTTCCGCGTATTGTTCGGATGTTGAACGCTTAAGTGTCGCTAAAAATTGGCTTATTTATGTTTCTTTATATTTCATCACCTTAAAATCTTACGATTTGCATTATAGCCGCCGTTTGTTGATTTTTCTTTTAGTAACGATCGGAATTATCGTAATACTTTCGTTAAAAGATTTTTTTCGAATAGCGGATTATATCGAGCGGAACAGAAACGGAGGCGGGGTAATCGGGGATCAGCCTAATTTATATGGCGGCTTTCTGGCTATGTATACCCCGCTATTTATTTGCTCTTTATATCTGAAACTGCCCTCCAAACGGCATTACCTGCTTTTAGCGGGTACCGGTTTATGTTTTCTGGCCTTGTTTACCACCTTATCCCGCGGTTCCTGGCTGGCCTGTTTGGCCAGTCTTTTGTTCCTGGGACTGGTTAAAGATAAGCGCCTGCTTTTATTTATGTTGTTGGCTTTAGTTGTGATCTTGGTGCATCCGCCGCCGGCGGTAGAAGAACGGGTAGACGATACCTTTCTGGAAGAAGGGGTGCAGGGAAAATATGAAAATCAGCAATACGATAATTCCACAGAATTGAGGCTACGCCAGTGGAAAGGATTGCCGCGGATGATGGCCGAAGCCCCCATCTTGGGTACGGGTTTTGAAACATTCCAGGAAGTGGTGGTCAGATGTGGGGTGCTTCCGTTTCCCAAAGCGGCTCATAGTTCGTTTATTTGGATTGCAGTCGAGGAAGGAATCGTCGGGTTAATTTTGTATTTATGGATTTTGGCGGCTGTTTTTTTTAGTGCCCGGCAGGTAATGCGCCAGACGGACGATCCCTACATTAAGGCGCTGGCCGGCGGGCTACTGGGTTGTGTCATCGCCCTGTTTTTATTGGATTTATCGGGAGCGCGCTTTTTTTCCAATGAATTAACGGCTTATTTTTGGATCATGGCCGGAATTACTGTTAAAGCTAAAGGGAGGCTTTTAACCGGGAGGCAAAAAAGTGTAGCGCAGGGCTTCAGCCCTGCATCCGGTAACACAGGCTTCCAGCCTGTGTCATGTGCTTCCAGCCTGTGCTACCAAAGAAGGAAGTTAGATGGCAAAACAAAAGATAGCTTATATCAACACATCTCTGGGATCGGAATTTATTCTGCGGGAGATGCTGGAATTAGCCAATCAGGGAATTGATTTACATATATTTGCCTTGGGGAAAAAACTGGCTGATTTGGAGAAAAATTATCCGTTATTAAATCAACTGAAAAGGCCGGTTTATTACAGCCCCTACCTGTTATCCTTAAAGATTTTATGGGCGCATATTTATTATCTTGCGAAAAAACCCAAGCAATATCTAGCCGTCTTAAAAGAACTTTTTACCAATTCTAACGAGTTAGCTTTTATCCTTAGGGCGTTGGCTATCTTCCCAAAATCTGTTTATTACGCTAAACTTATCGAGGAACAAAATATTCGCTATATCCATGCCCATTGGGCGACGACTTCTACGGCAAGCGCCATGATAATCGCCCGGCTTTTAGGGTTGGGATTTTCCTTTACCGGTCATGCCTGGGATATTTTTGTAGATACATATGGGTTGCGGCAGAAGATTAAAAAAGCCAAATGTATGGTTACCTGTACACAATTTAATCAGAAATATTTAATTACTTTATGTGAAAACGGCTTTGCCGATAAAATTAAGGTAAATTATCATGGATTGAACCCCAATCATTATCAGCCTCTTGGGAGTAGAAGCAACGGGAAATTCAATATCCTGGCGGTTGGGCGGATGGTGGAAAAGAAGGGGTTCAAATATTTAATCGAAGCGCTTCATCTGCTGAAAAAAGAAGGGATGGAATTTAGTGCGGAGATTATCGGCGGAAACGGCCCGGCCAAAGAGGAAATAATCGCCTTGCACCGAAAATATCAATTAGGTGACCGGGTGAAAATCAGCAATCATTTGCCTCATCCTCAGGTAATTGAAAAGATGAAGTCGGCTGATGTCTTTGTCCTGCCTTGCGTTACACTCAACGGTAACCGGCAGGATGGCCTTCCCAACGTATTTATCGAAGCGCTGGCATTGGAAGTGCCGGTAATCTCAACCGATATTTCCGCTATTCCCGAATTGGTGCATAATATGGAAACCGGGCTAATCGTTCCTCCCGCAGATGTTTTGGCCTTGAAGGAGGCGATTAAAAAACTATATCACGACCCGGATTTGCGCCAAAGGTTAGGAAAAGCCGGGCGGCAAAGGGTTTGCGAATCTTTTGATATTAGAAAGAATGTGGCTCAATTAGCCGAATTGATTACGGCATAAACTAGGCTTGAGGCTTGAGGGATAATTTTCTTTCGGCTGAAAAATGTCATTGCGAGCTTAAGCGAAGCAATCTCTACGCACGCATGGAGATTGCTTCGCTCCGCTCGCAATGACGCTACTGGTCTTCTGTTGAAAACGCTACCAATTTATTTACAAGAAGGGACAAATTATAATGAAAAAACCGGCTATTTTAGGGGGCAGCCCCGCTTTCGACCAATTATTACCGATTAATCAGCCGACTTTGCCGAAGGTTGATGACTTGACCGCTGAATTAACGGATATATTTAATTCCGGGATGCTGACCAATGCGCGCTATGTCAAACGCTTTGAAAATGAATGCGCCGATTATCTTGAGGTAAAAAACGCGGTAGCCGTTTCCTGTTGCACTTCCGGTTTGTTGTTGAGCTTGAAATTATTGGGTTTGAAGGGGGAAGTAATTGTCCCCAGCTTTACCTTTCCGGCGACGGTTCATGCCCTGCTGTGGAATAATTTAAAGCCGGTCTTTGTGGATTGCGACCCGGAGACCTTTAATATCGATCCGCATGAGGTAGAGAAGAAAATCACGCCGCAGACCTGCGCCATTATGCTGGTTTATATCTTCGGCAACCCGCCGCAACTGGATCGTTTAACCTCCATCGCCGCCAAACATCATCTCAAAATGATTTCCGATGCGGCACATGCTTTGGGTGTAAAATATCACGGCAAATTTGCCGGGAATTTCGCAGATGCGGAGGTCTTCAGCCTGGCGCCTACCAAATTGGTAGTGGCCGGCGAGGGGGGGATCGTCGCCACCAATAACGATCAACTGGCTGCCGATCTGAAGATCGCCAGGGATTACGGCAATCCGGGAAACTACAACACCCGGTTTATCGGCTTAAACGCCCGTATGAGCGAGATGCACGCTTTATTGGCCGGTAAATGCCTGACAAAATTAGAGGAAAGCATTAATACCAGGTATAAACTGGTAGATTTATATAAATCCAGGTTGCAGAAATTGCCGGGGATAAGCTTTCAAAAGATTGAGGCCAATGCCCGCACATCTTACAATTATTTCTCTGTTTTGGTGGATGAAGAGATATTCGGTCTGAATAACGATCAACTATCTGCCGCCCTGAAGCCGGAAAATATCATGACCAGAAAATATTTTTATCCCCCGGTGCATGAGCAGGACGCCTATAAAGATTATTATCAGCAATATCAGGATCAATTACCGGCCACCGCCTGGGTTTGTAAAAGGATTTGCTGCCTGCCCTTGTTTACCCACTTGCCGGAAGAGAAGGTAATCAAGGTTTGTGAGGCGATTGAGCGGATTTATGAGAACAGGGTACAGGTGAAGGGGCAAATTGGTTAAAATTTCAGAATTGTCATTGCGAACGACGAAGGAGTGAAGCAATCTCGTATGTCTGAGATTGCTTCGGCGATAAGGCTGCCTCGCAATGACAGAATTTCAAAACATGAAAATAATTTACATCGCCCAATACTTCAATCTGCCTGAGGAAGCCGGAGCCGGGAGGCACTTTGCTTCGGCTACGGAACTGCAAAAACGGGGGCATCAGGTAACGGTGATCACCGGTTCGCAAAACTACCGTACCGGGTTGATTCCCGATCGCTACAAAGGCAAATTAATTACCGGGGAACAAGTCGCCGGGGTTCGGGTTTTAAGAACCTACGTTTATGCCAATTACCGCGGGGATGACGGCAAAATCAACGTCAAAAAACGTCTCCTCAACCACCTTTCTTTTATGCTCATGGCTTTTGTCGCCGGATGGCAGGAAAAGGCCGATTTGGTTTTGGCTTCCTCCACCCCTTTATTTGTGGGGATTCCCGGCTGGCTCCTGGGGCTTTTAAAGCGCATTCCCTTTGTCTTTGAAATCCGCGATCCCTGGCCGGAGGCGGTAGTGGCCTTAGGGGTGTTCAAGCCGGAAAGCAAAATCGCAAGACTGGGGCAAGGGTTAGCCAATTTTCTTTATCGCCAGGCGGATTGTGTCGTGGCGGTAACTAACGGGTTTCGTAAACAGATCATACAAAGGGGAATAGAAGCCTCTAAGGTGGAAGTAGTCCCGCACGGGGTGGATTTGGATATTTTCGATCACATCCCCAAGCAGGAGGCATTGAAATGCCAATTGGGATTGGAGAATAAATTCGTAGCGATTTACGTCGGCGCTTTCGGGATGGTCAACAACTTGCAAGTAATATTAAAAGCGGCGCGGCGTTTAAAGGCATATCCCCAGATCGCCTTTCTCTTGATCGGCGACGGGGATGAAAAGCCTGAATTGCTCAAAACCAGGGAGGAATGGAAACTGGAAAACCTGATTTTTCTTGATCCGATCTCTAAGAAAACGGTGCCCGCCTATTTGGGCACAGCCGACGTCTGCCTTCTGCCCTTGCGGGATGAGCCGGTTTTTCACGGCATGGTGCAAAATAAGACCTTCGATTATCTGGCGGCGGGATCGCCGGTTATCGCCTGCGCCTGCGGGGATACCAGGCAGATTATCGAGGCATCGGGGGCGGGAGTGGTAGTTGCTCCGGGGGATGATCGGGGATTAGCCGATGCGGTCTTGAATTATTCCCGTTTATCAAGGCAGGAGCGGGAGCGGCAAGGGCAAACCGGGCGGGATTATGTGCTGAAAAATTTTATGCGCAAAAACATAGCCGATAAATTGAACGACATTTTAGTTCGGGTGAAAAATGAGTACCAATGAAATAAATATCAGGTTGAAAAAATTAGTGGCCGGAATCGCCAATCAGGAAGTCTCTGATATATCGGAGGCTCAAGCGCTCAAAGAGATCGGGATCGATTCCATCGGGATGATCGATTTGATCGGCGGCTTGGAGGTCGAATTCGGGATCAGGGTGGCGGATGAAGATGTCGGCCCGGAAGTCTTTGCCGATATGGGGTCTTTGGCGGGTTATATCGAGAGGAAATCTAACAAGAGTTAACCACGGAAGGCACGGAAGGCACGGAAAAGTATCAATAATAATTCCCCCTTTAGCAAAGGGGGATAAAGGGGGATTTTCAAATTGTCATTTTCCCATAAGTAATTAAAAATACTTGATGGTTGAAAGCAATTTTAAAATCTCCCCCGACCCCTCTTTGCCAAAGAGGGGGAGAATAGTTTGATTTTCCGTGGCTTCCGTGGCTTCCGTGGTTAAAGGGAAATAAAATTGATCTACACCATCGGCGAGATAATAACTCAGACCAGCCTGAAAACCCCGGATAAAACCGCCCTGATTTTCGATGGCCAAAGGTATAGCTACCGGGAGTTGGAGCGCAAGATCAATCAATGCGCCCGGAAATTAATCGGGCAGGGGATCGCCAAAGGTGAAAAGGCCGCCCTGTTCATTACCAACGCTCCGGAGTTTATCATCGCCTATTTTGCGCTGATAAGGATCGGCGCGGTCGTTGTTCCCGTCAATACCCAATTGAAATTAAGGGAGTTGCAATATATTCTGGAAAACTGCCAAACCCGGATGTTACTGACCAATCTGGCAACTGATTCCTTTATAAACCAGACTCTGCCGCATCTGACAACTGTTCAGCAAGCGATCGTCCTGACAACTGATCCCAAAATAGCCGGAGACGGGCGTATTCAGTTTTGGAACCTGCAAACGGAGGAGGGGGCGAATGATCATCCCGGCCTATCCTTAATCGATGCCGATGAGGCGGTTATTATCTATACCTCCGGCACCACCGGACAGCCCAAAGGGGTGGTCTTAACCCATTTGAATATCCTCTCCAATGTAAATTCGATAGTCCATTACTTAAGGCTGACCGAAGATGATAACACCTTGATATTTCTGCCTCTGTTCTATTCCTATGCGCTATCGCAAATGCTGACCGTTTTAAGAGCGGGCGGCACTATTACCCTGATGCGCGATTTTCTTTTTCCCCAGCGGGCGCTAAGCTTAGTCGGGCAGGAGGGGGTGACCGGCTTCGGCGGGGTTCCGACAACCTATAATATTCTACTGCGCATCGGCAATCTGCCAACCTATAATTTGTCGAGCTTGCGCTATATCCTGAACGCCGGCGGCCCGATTTATCCCGCCATCATCGAAAGGTTGCTGAGCGCTTTTCCCGGTGTGGAGATTATTAACAATTACGGCTGTTCCGAGGTTGCCCCCCGCGCCACTTATCTGGATTTTAAATACGCCAGGGAGAAGATCGGCTCCATCGGCAAGGCGATCCCTAATGTGCAAGTGCGGGTGCTGAATCCGGACGGGCGGGAGGTAGTTCCCGGCGAAACGGGGGAAATCGTAATCCGCGGCTCCAACGTGATGAAGGGTTATTTGAACAACCCGGTGGAAACCGGGCGGGTGCTCCAAAAGGACGGTCTGCATACCGGCGATATGGCCACAATTGATGAAGACGGTTTTATTTTTATCAAGGGGCGCAAGAGTGATATTATCAATTGCAGGGGTGAAAAGATCAGCGCCAAAGAAGTCGAGGCGGTATTGATCTCCCATCCCGCCGTTTATGAAGCGGCGGTGGTGGGGATGCCGGATGAGATTTTAGGCGAGGCGGTCAAAGCCTATATCGTCAGCAAAGATGGACAACTCGTAAACAAGGAAGAACTGCTGATCTTCTGCGCCAGGAATCTGGCCTCCTATAAAGTCCCCAAAGTGGTGGAATTTGTGGCTCAATTGCCCAAGACCGCATCGGGCAAGGTGCAGAAACATTTGCTGAAATAAGTCGTAGCGCAGGGCTTTATCCCTGCCTCCGGTAGCACAGGCATCTTGCCTGTGTCACAGGATGGGAAGCCTGTGCTACCAAAGATGGAAATGGAAAATAATGAACGGGCTTTATTCCAAATATTTTAAGCGGGCGTTAGACATAATTTTCATCCTGGTCATTTTGTCGCTGATGCTTATTCCCATGCTAATCATCGCCCTGCTGATAAAATTGGATTCTAAAGGGACGGTATTTTTCAGCCAGGAGCGGGTAGGCAAAGACGGCAAGTTATTTGATTTATACAAATTCCGCACCATGCTGCCCAATGCCGCCAAAATGGGAGCGGGGATACTGGTGGAGAAAAACGACCCCAGGGTGACCCGCATCGGCCAATGGTTGCGCGTCAGCGGGTTGGATGAATTGCCCCAGGGGATCAATATCTTGCGCGGCGATATGAGCATCATCGGGCCGCGTCCGACGTTAAAATATCAGGTGGATCAATATACGCCCCATCAAAGGCAAAGGCTGCTTATAAGGCCGGGAATTAGCGGTCTGGCTCAGGTCAGCGGACGGAAATCCATTGATTGGGATAAAAGAATCGAATACGATATAGAATATATCCGCCACCTGTCCTTTCTTCTGGATTGCAAGATATTGCTGCTGACTTTTCCGGCTTTAATATCAAGAGAAGAGGATCTGGCCAAGGCGGATTATTGGAAAAAGTAGGGTGGGCTGTGCCCACCATTGGGTAGGGTAGCACAGGCTTCCAGCCTGTGTGTTGCGGCATAGAATGGAAGCTTTCGATTTACCCAACAACTTCCAGTCATTGCACCGTTTTTGTGTGGGCGTTGCCCACATCACAGGCAAGATGCCTGTGCTACCGTTCTGTGTGTCCACCCTACAGGATAATGCACATGAAAAAAATAATTATCATCGGCGCAGGGGATCACGGCCGCGGGGTTTGGGAGATTTTGCGGGCGCAAAATGAACTAAACCCGCAATTTACACTGGCGGGGTTTGTGGATGACGCGGCCGATAAACAGGGGCTGATCATCAACCAAATCCTGGTTTTGGGCAAAATTGACCGGCTGAATCAGACAACGGAAGCTTATAGCTGCATCCTGGCCATCGCCAATCCTGAAGTCAAAAAGCAAATCAAACAAAGATTGGCCGGCAATATTGATTATATCAACGCGGTGCATCCGGCGGCCACAATCGCTCCCAGCGTAAAATTGGGCAAAGGGGTGATTATCGGAGCGGGCGTAGTCATTGCCGGTGAAACCGATATACGCGATCATATCACGATCAACCTGAATGCCACAATCGGGCACGATTGCCTGTTGGAGGACTATTGCACCATCGCTCCCGGAGCGAATATTACCGGGCGGGTGAAAATTCTGGAAGGCGCCGACATCGGAGCCAACGCCGCGATTATTCCCGGTCGTATTATAGGCCGCTGGTCAAAAGTTGGAATCGGAGCGGTGGTTTTAAAGGATGTGGCAGAGAATACCACGGTATTCGGCAACCCTGCCAGGGTGGTATGGTAGCACAGGCTTCTAGCCTGTGCATCACAGGTCATATCATTTTCTGGTTGAGAAGGCACTCTGTCATCCCCGAATGTCTTTATCGGGGATATGGCTTTTCAAGCAATTAGAACTTTAGAACTGGATTCCCGATAAAGTCATTCGGGAATGACAACCAGAAAATGATATCACAGGCTAGAAGCCTGTGCTACCAAATACAAAAAAATAAACATGCAAATAGATCAACCGATAAATCTGGCGCTCGTCATCGGGCAGTTATCCTGGGGCGGGGCGGAAAAGCAGCAGCTATATGAAATGGTGATTCGCCTGGATCGCACCCGGTTTAATCCCACAGTGTTTTGCCTGTCGGAGAAGGATTACCCTTACGGGGAAAAGCTGACGAAGCAGGGGATCAAGGTCTATACCTTTAAAAGAAAATCCAACTTCGATTTAATCCGCTTATTTAAACTGGCCTGGCTCTTTAAAAAAGAAAAAATTCAAATCGTTCATGCCCTGTTGTATATTGCTGTCGTGTACAGCTATTTTGCCTGTAAGCTTGCGGGCATCAAGGCTTTTATCCCCTCGGTGCTGGGCTATCGGAAAAGTCCCTCGGCTTTAAGAAAATTTTTCGATACCCTAGCACTTAATTCAGCAGCGATCGTCATGGTCAATTCCCTGGATTTAAAGGATTACCTGGTCGATAATCTTGGGTTGGATGAAAGCAAGATTATAACTATTTTTAACGGGATCGATCCAGACCTGTTTAAATTGACCGAAGACAGGGGAATAATTAAGGCGCAGTTGGGCTTGCCGTCGGATTCTCAGGTAGTGGGAATAATCAGCCGGGATGCTGTGGCCAAGAACATTCCCTTATTTATTCAGGCCGCCAAAATTTTAGCCGCTCAAAAAGAGCATCTCTGTTTTGTCCTGGCCGGCCAGGGTTTGGATCAGACCGCCAAGGCCGGCTGGCTGAAGGATTTTTCCCTAAGGGATCGTTTTTTCTTTCTGGGTACGCGGGATGACATCCCCCGGATTTTGCAGGTTTTCGATGTTCTGGTGCTTACCTCAATCTCCGAGGGTCTGCCGGGTGCGATCATGGAGGCGATGGCCGCCCGAAAGCCGGTAGTCGCAACTAACGTCGGCGGCTGCTCTGAATTGGTTGAAGACGGTGTCAGCGGGTTTTTAGTCCCCTCCAATCAGCCTGAGCCGCTGGTTGCGGCGATTAACCGGGTGTTAGCGGATAAGAATCTGGCGGAGGCTTTTGGAAAGCGCGGGAGAAGAATTATCGAAGAGCGGTTTTCCCTGCGGCAGATGCTGAAAACTACCCAAGAGTTGTATATACAGGTATTGGAGAAGGCATGAGCACGATAGTGGCCATAAATTCGGGGTTAGGCAGGATACCACCAAACATTCCTGCCGTAGCCGTAGTGCCAGGGCTTTAGCCCTGGAAGATCAGCCCTGAAGGGCTGGGACTACGAAATTCAAGGTGGGGTTTATTGTCAGGAGAAGGCATGAGCACAATAGTGACCATAAATTCGGGGTTAGGCAGTTCGCTGGGGGTTTTTCAGAACGGCAAACCGGTGTTTTGTATGGAAGAGGAGCGTCTGATTAGAACCAAAAACTGGATGGGCTTCCCCTATAAAGCGCTGGATTATATCATCAAAAACGGAATCGTCCGGCCATCTGAGGTGGAATATGTCGGTATTGCTAACGCCATTTATCGGGAGCTGAACCGCACCACCTTTTACAATAACTATGAGCGGCATTATCGGCGGGCTTGCGGCAATCCGATCAATATCACCAGAGTACGCAATGAGCTAAGAAAAAATATCAAGTCCAGCGATTTCCTGTTCGGGGTCTATCTGCGCTCGCGTCAGCAAATTAACCGCGGCAAAGAAAAAGATTTGGATTATTTGGCGCACCTGGGGTTTAGGCCGGACAGAATCGAGCGCGTCGAGCACCATTTGTGCCATGCCTCGGCGGCTTATTACGGACTGGCCAGGCATCTGGATGAAAAGTACCTGGTGTTTACCTTAGACGGCGGCGGGGATCGCTATACCAGCGCGCTGTATCTGGGGCAGGGCGGAAACTTGCAGTTGTTGTCAAGCTCTCCTTGCTATTCGATCGGGAATATGTATTCGGCGGTGACCCATCATCTGGGTTTTACCCCTCACGAACATGAATATAAATTAATGGGTTTGGCTCCTTATGTTGACAAAAAACATCAAGACAAATATAAAAAGTATTTCAGCCAGTTTCTCAAACTGGCCGACGACGATACCCGCTTTGAAAATTCCAAATTGTTATATCATGAAATTTTCATGCGCCATTTGTTAAATGATTTGAAAAGGGCGCGTTTTGATAATGTGGCTGCCGGTCTGCAAGCCTTTACCGAGGAGATTCTCGGCGCCTGGATTCGGGGGGCGATCAAAAAATACGGGGTCGGGAAAATTCTGTGCAGCGGCGGTGTTTTTATGAACGTCAAGACCAATATGCTTTTGTCTCAGATGCCGGAGGTGGAATACATCGATGTTTTCCCTTCCTGCGGGGATGAATCCAATGTGTTCGGCGCCGGGTTTTATCTGTACAACACCCATATAGAAAAAAAGGTGGACAATTTAAAATCCTATTGCCTGGGGTCTGTTATCGGCGGGGATTTGCCCGCGGTTTTAGAAAAATACCGGGGGCAGATCGAATACGAGCGAATCAAGGACATCAACGCTTACATTGTCGGGCAATTGGTTGCCGGCAAGATTGTGGCGCGCTGTTCCGGGCCGATGGAATTCGGCGCAAGAGCGCTGGGAAATCGATCCATTCTGGCTAACCCTTCCAATTTAAATGTGGTGGGCAAAATCAACCGGGCGATAAAGAACCGGGATTTCTGGATGCCCTTTGCTCCGGCGATGTTATGGGACAAAGCCGGGCAATTGATCAGGATTCCCAACGCTTTAAAATCTCAAGGATCGCCGTATATGATGTTTGCCTTCGAAACCGTGGAAGACCAAAGGGAGAGTATCGCCTGCGCCCTGCATCAGTCCGATTTTACCGCCCGTGCTGAGACGGTGACCAAAGAGCGCTATCCGGATTTCTATCAGATTGTCGAGGGCTTTTACCAAAAGACCGGGATTCCCTGTGTGCTGAATACCTCATTTAATTTGCACGGTCACCCCATTGTGGAAAACAGCGATCAGGCTGTTGACGTTTTATTAAAATCAAAGCTTGATTTATTAGTCATCAATGATTATGCTATTTGGAGAAAAGGGTGATGGGTAATTGTAGTTACCCGATTTATCGGGTACCACGGGTCGTACCTGATAAATCAGGTAACTACATTGCGGCACAGTCTTTAAAAGGGGGCATTATGAAACCATGGACAAAAAGATTATTCTTTAACATTATAACTTTTATCTTAATCTTCAATAATATGGCGCAAGCCAAGGTTAGTTCCAATAAAGAAGTGGTCAGCGCTACAGTCATCTCTGTGCCTTTATACGGCAATCCCAAATTCAATCCCGACGAATTATCCCCCCAAATGCGGGTTTGGTATAACCGCCTTTGGGAATCGATAGCGGATAGAAAATCATATATCGAATACAATGCCAAAAGCGGCAGTCTTTACCGGATGCGGGTGGTCAATGAGTATGTCAGCGCGCTGATGATGGCCTTGCGGGCGACCGGGGATTTGAAATTTTTAGATGAAGCGGCGGCGATAATGGATATGGCGCGTGCGCTGCTTAAAGACGAATGGCGATTGCCGGACAACGCCATGCCGGGCGCCGATAAATGCAACGGCAGTACGGATGGGTTTTTAGACTGGCTGCAACTGGAATTCTATCCCAAAAGCGGTTATAACGTCAATTACCCTTACTTCTGCACCGATGAAGACCCGATGGATGAGGCCATGACACACGGCGGGGTAGCGGCGATTACCTATGCCTTTTACCTGAACAAGCACTTAAATCCGAAATATCAGCAACAGGCTGATTTTTGGCTGAATTATTTGCAGAATCATTTTATGGGCAAATGGGCTGTGAGAAAAGGGAGTCTTTCCGAGGCCTGGAGCGGGATTGAAAAACGTTTCACCCATCCGATTTCCAATTTGGCGCGCATCGCCTATTATTTATATAAAATGACCGGGAAGGAGATATATTTACAAAAAGCCAACTATTATACCGATATGTTGGTAAAGCATGTCCAAACCAATACTGCCAAACCGCAGGCTTTTGTCTGGAAACATAACGTCTGGGGAAACGACGAGGGTTATCAAAAGATTAATTATGCCGAGTATTTCATGACTATGGTGATGGAAATGTCTCTGGAAAAATTCGGAGATTATTATCCGGATAAGGATATGGAAAAATACGCCGCCACCTTTCGGGATGTGGTTTTTGCCGTGGGCGCGCCTAACTATACTTCGATGGCTGCACGTGTCGACGGCAGCGGAACAGATGGGATGGAGATTTATAATCTGTCCGGTTTTGCCCGTTGGGATAAAAGCGGTACCATACTTCAAATAGCGGACAAGACATATATGCCAGGGGCGTTCATGAATGCGGCCTATGCGCTTATGGCTTTAAGTCCCAGGTGAGGGGAGCATTACGAGTTTCTTACGAGAGATTCTAACCCCGTGCGCTATACAAAAACATACGCTACACATTAAACCGGATATGCACAATATCCCCATCCTGCACCACATATTCCTTGCCTTCCACATGGAGCATACCTTTGTCGCGGGCGGCGGCTTCCGAGCCGACTTTAACGTAGTCCTCATAATGGATGACCTCGCCGCGGATGAAGCCGCGTTCGAAATCGGTGTGGATCGTTCCGGCGGCCTGGGGAAATTTGGTGCCTTGTTTGATCGTCCAGGCGCGCAATTCACATCGGGCGGCGCCGGTGAAAAAGGTAATCAGATTCAAAAGGCTATAGCTGGCCTGAATCAAATTTTCCAAACCGCTGGTCT
The DNA here is from genome assembly GCA_016235675.1 of Candidatus Schekmanbacteria bacterium. Lineage (GTDB taxonomy): Bacteria > SZUA-182 > SZUA-182 > SZUA-182 > SZUA-182 > JACRJN01. Next base: position 25,265 of record JACRJN010000131.1, on the reverse strand, counting down.
GCAATCCCAGTTCAGCTAAAAAGGCTTTGCGCTCTTCCGGCTCCAACTCGTTTAACTCCGCCTCCAGCTTACCGTTGATTCTTACCACCCCAGCTTTTTCTTTTTGCGCCAGTTCGGTTACTGTCTGGATATGCTGCTGTTCCTTGGGAGACGGGTCTTCGCCCACATTGAGCACATAAAGCACCGGCTTTCCGGTCATCAATTGCAGCTCGTTTAGGATAACCGTTTCCTCTGCTGAGAGGCTTAACTGTCGCGCCGGAATGCCCTTTTCCAGACCGATCTTGATTTTACTGCAAGTGGTTAAAGTCTGACGCTCTTTTTCATCGCCCGATTTGGCGGCCTTTTGCTGCTTGTATAAACGCTTCTCCAGGTTTTGCAGATCGGACAAAATCAATTCGGTGTGGATAATGTCAATATCCTGGCCGGGATCGAGGGTGGTACTGTTGGATACCACTACATCCGGGTCATCGAAACAGCGCACCACATGAGCGATGGCGTTGACCTCCCGAATATGCCCCAAAAATTGATTGCCCAAACCCTCGCCGGTACTGGCTCCCTTGACCAGACCGGCGATGTCCACAAATTGCATGTTGGTCGGCGTTACCTTGGAGGGCTGCATCATCCGCGCCAGAGTGTCCAGGCGCTCGTCCGGCACCTCCACCACTCCCACGTTGGGGTTAATGGTGCAAAAGGGATAATTGGCAACTTCCGCCCCGGCTCTGGTCAGTGCATTAAAAATGGTGGACTTGCCCACATTCGGCAAGCCCACGATACCGCAATTTAAACCCATTAGTTTTACTTCCTATGTTGTTATTTAAAATTTTTGTTAGTCAAATTATTCATCTTCCCCAAGCAACCGCCGCCAGGGATTTTCGAACCGCTCCAATACTTCTTTGGTTTCAAGCAAGAGAGAAAACTCATCCAACCAAAAACGGATATATGCTTCATCCAATTTTTCACCCTGGCGCATTATTATGCTCTCAATATCAGCTAAATCCTGCGGTCTTCCGGCGACGGCTTTATGAATGATCAGGTCTTCCGCCGAGCAAATCTTAACATTATAGCTGCCGCCCAGATTACATTCTACCGTACGCCCCATCATTTTCTCTTCGTATCCGGGAATACCCAGAGAAATGTCTATTTCGATCCCATCCCGGCTTCTAACCAAACAAACACGATTTTGCAGGGCAAATTTCAAGGCATCAGAGATGCGGGGCGTGAATACAGAAAGAATTTTTTGCAGGATTATTTCATCTTTACCTAAATCAACCAGAACGGTGACGTCTATATCTCTGGTAAAACGAGGCTCTCCCCAATATTGTAGAGCAATGCCTCCAATAATGGCATAAGATATTCCCTCCCGGTCAAAAAATTCATGCAATTCATCGATAGCTTTAGCGTATTGATTCATTTTTCACTTTCCGGCTGCCGGCTTTATCTAAGCGAGCTCTTTGTTCGATAAGGAAGGTAATTTTTCGCTTTTCCAAATTATCCATTCCTTCTTTGTTGGAAACTGATTCCCAGGTTAGGCAAAGGTTATTAAACTCAAGCAAGGATTCTTCAAACGTCATTTGAGAAAGCCGCTGTTTTTTTTCCTTTTTAATGATTTTATCAGCCAGCTTATATCCTTCAAGATAAGAGAATAAAGCTGATTTAGTCATAGCCGCCCCTTTACTGTTCCCCTAACGTAGTGCAGACCTTTAGGTCTGCTACCGGCTACCGGGTTTGATGTGTGTCCGGAAGCAGGGCTAAAGCCAATACCGTTCACTTAAGACGTAGCGCAGGGCTTCTATCCCTGCTTATGGGGTGGCTTTGTGAGCACTCCGGAGCAGACCTAAAGGTCTGCGCTACGTTAGGGGAACAGTATTGGGGCTAAAGCCCTGCGCTACGTCTTAATAGAATTTTCGCCCCTATAAATAAAAGGAGGCGTCAATCAACGCCTCCTTTTAAAATACAATTCTACCAAAAATTTAATAGATTTACAATGAACTCTTACGCCTTCCTCTGAATAAATTTCTCCGCCTGCTTCACATCCTCCACGCTGCCGATGATTAGCGGCACCCGTTGATGCAGTCCGGTCGGTTTAATATCCAGGATCGCTTCAAAACCGGTGCTGGCGTAGCCTCCGGCCTGCTGGACGACGTAGGCCATGGGTGCGGCTTCGTATAGAAGGCGCAGCTTGCCCTTGGGCTTTTGCGGGTCTTTGTAGTCCATGGGGTAGAGGAACAAGCCGCCGTAGATCAGGGTGCGGTGGAAATCGGCCACCAGTGATCCGACATAGCGCGCCTTATAGGGCCGCTTGGTGGCCTTGTCTTCGGCCTTCAGGTAGTCGATATATTTTTGGGTGTTTTTGTCCCAATAGAGGTAGTTCCCCTCGTTGATGCTGTAAATATCCCCCTTGGGCTTGATCTGCATGTTGGGATGGGACAGATAGAATTCGCCCACGCCCTGATCCAGGGTAAAGCCGTGTACACCAGAGCCCGCGGTATAGACCAGCATGGTGCTTGAGCCGTACAGTACGTAGCCTGCGCAGACCTGCTTATTGCCCGGTTGCAGCAAATCATCATCGGTTCCCTTTGTGCCGGGGCTGATCTTGTGATGGATAGAGAAGATGGTGCCGATACTGACGTTCACGTCGATATTGGATGAGCCGTCCAGCGGATCGAAGGCAATGGTATACGGGCCTTCGCAGCCCTCATCGACCGGCATGGAGTTATCGACTTCCTCCGAGGCCATGATGCAAACCTGCCCGCTTTTGCTCATCTGCGCTCTGACGATCTCATTGGAGTATTCGTCCAGTTTTTTTACTTCCTCCCCCTGGACATTGACCTTGTTGGCCAGTCCCAGAATACCCACCAATCCCGCCCGGTTAACGTCGCGGGAAATAGCTTTGGACGCTGAGGCCATCTCGCCCAACAAACTAATCAATCCATTGGTGATTTTGGGATTCTTTTTTTGCTCGTCCCGCAAATGCGCTGCCAAGCTTAATGTTTGTCCTTCCATTCCGAACCTCCTGTTTGAAATTTGCTGTTTCCAGGCTTGCGAGGCTCGAAAAAAACCAGCCCCCCGTTACAAGCCTGTACCGTTAATTTATAGTTAGCAATGTTACTGCAAGAAAAGTGCCTCAATTACCGAGGCACGAGATACGAGATACGAAAATGCTTTTCTACGTATCTCGTACCTCGTATCTCGGTTTTAGCTTACGGGCGATTCACCGGAGTACTGTCCGGATCATCATACCACTTAAAATAAATCTCCGCCCCTTTCCTCCCGGAATCTTCCAATTCTGCCTTTTTCTTGTCGCTGAGATTAAAGTCGGTGGTCTTGACCCCCAGGCTATCGATATAAACGCTGCGTTGCCAATCATCGCCATGCAAATGCTGGCTCTGCTGGCTTTCCATAATGGTATCCACCAACCCCCAGGCGTAATCGAAAAAATCTTTAATTTTCTTATGCTCCGGTTCGGCCTGATTCCGAAATATCGCAATTTCCTTGGCGGTATCCAGGCGAAAACCCAAGGTCTCTTTATTATAAACGTAAGGGCTTATTTGCCTGCCCTGAGCCTTTAATTGCTTGTTGTGTTCGTCATAGTAATCGGTGTTGAGCGAGAATTGGTCGATATATTTCTGGCGGTCGAAAAGCTTTACCGGATAATTGTCCAACAACCCGCCGTCCACATAGACATCGCCTCTGTCACTCCGAACAGCCTTGAAAAACAAGGGGATAGACATGGAAATCCGCAGAGCGTCGGCCACACGCTTTTTGGGGGTATGCTCAGCGGAAAACACCTCCGAAAAACCAGTCGATAAATTGGCGCCCATAAAATAAATATCCTTAAACCTTCGGCTCTCCTTTAATGATGCTACCTTGTCAAAAGTCGATTCGCTGTCACCGGTCTTGTCCCGGATCAGCCGGGCTGCCCAATTGCGGAAGAAATCGCCCTTGTACCAGCCGAATTCGGAGATCAAACGATCGGTATCGCGCACCACCCCGAAATCATCATCCATGAAATTTTTGAAATCAAGATCGCCCAGGATTTGCTTTACCTCAGTCGGTGTATAATTCAGACCGGCAAGCAGGGCATTGATCGCCCCTGCCGATGCTCCGCCGACCCTGACGATGTCCGGCAGAATTCCCTTGCTCTCCAAAACCTTCATTGCCCCCACATAAGCTATTCCTTTAACGCCGCCGCCCTCGAAAACCAGATTTCTGAAGTGATATGCCATACTGTCTCTCCTGAACGTAGCGCGGGGGTTTATCCCCCGCTTCCGCTGCAAGGTTCCTGCGTCTGCTGTTGGGGATAAACCCCAACGCGACATTAAAGCATAATAAATTATAATTCCCAATCGGTTACTTGTCAATGTTCTACTTGTGATCATTGCCTTTAAATGCTATTATAATGTTTATATTGGAGGAGGCATGAAAATGTTGCCGGATCAATCCGCTAAAATAACGATAGAAAACATCAGAAATAAAATCGCATCACTTGGCATTAAAGAGGAAGATATTGAGGACGCTATCCGTTGGGCGAGAAAAACAATTAAAGTTAGTTACGGAGAAATAAATGAATCAGCATTATCAGCATAAAGAAATCGAGGCCAAATGGCAGGAGTATTGGGAGAGGGAGCGGATTTTCCGGGTGACGGAAGACCCTAATCTTCCCAAATACTACTTATTGGAGATGTTTCCCTATCCCTCCGGGCGGATTCATATGGGGCATGTGCGTAATTACTCGATCGGGGATGTGATCGCCCGTTACAAGAGGATGAAGGGCTTTAACGTTCTGCATCCGATGGGGTGGGACGCTTTCGGGCTGCCGGCGGAGAATGCGGCCATTGCCCATAAGAGCCATCCGGCCAAATGGACGGCAAGCAATATCGATTATATGCGCGGTCAATTGAAACGAATGGGTTATAGCTACGACTGGCATAGGGAATTGGCGACTTGTCTGCCGGATTATTACCGCTGGGAGCAGCAATTCTTCTTGCAGATGTATGAGAAGGGGTTGGTCTACAAAAAGCTTTCCCCGGTCAACTGGTGCCCTTCCTGCCAGACCGTTCTGGCTAACGAGCAGGTGGAGGAGGGCTTGTGCTGGCGCTGTTCCAGTGTGGTTGAGCCGCGGGCGATGGAAAGCTGGTTTTTCCGCATCACCGCCTATGCCGACGAACTGCTCAAGTTTACTGATCAGCTACCCGGCTGGCCGGAAAAGGTATTAATGATGCAGCGCAACTGGATCGGCAAAAGCCAGGGGATGGAGATCAAGTTTCCACTCAAAGGCTTAGGCGAATCGCTGACCGTCTTTACCACCCGTGTCGATACTATTTTCGGCGCTACCTTTGTTTCCATTTCCCCCGAACACCCTTTAGTGGACATAATCAGACAGCATTGCCCAAATCCTGAAACGTTACAAATCTTTGTGGAGAATTTCAAGAAAAGCCACCGGGTACAGCAGCGCGGTCAGGCGGAGCCGGAAAAGGAGGGCATATTCTGCGGCTGCTACGTCCTCAATCCGATGACCCAGGAGTATATTCCGGTCTATCTGGCTAACTTCGTCCTGATGGGTTACGGCACCGGGGCGGTTATGGCTGTGCCCACTCATGACCAGCGGGATTTTGAATTCGCCCGCAAGTACAATATCCCCTTGCGGGTGGTAATTCAACCCACTGATGGTGCATTGCAAGCGGAAACAATGACCGAAGCCTATGTAGACGATGGCAATCTGGTCAACAGCGGTCAATTTAGTGGCCTGACCAGCCCACAAGCCCGCGAAGCGATCGCCGATTTTATGGAGAAGGCCGAGATCGGCTGCCGTAAGGTCAATTATCGTCTGCGCGATTGGGGCATCTCCCGCCAGCGCTTCTGGGGTGCGCCCATTCCGATAGTTTATTGCGATGCTTGCGGAACCGTTCCGGAGCAAGCGGAACGGTTACCGATAGTTCTGCCCACCCATACGGCATTTCCCGAAGACGGCCATTCCCCTTTGCCTTCGATCGCCGAATTCGTCAATACCGACTGTCCGGCCTGCGGTAAACCGGCTAAACGGGAGACCGATACCCTGGATACCTTTGTCGAATCCTCCTGGTACTTTGCCCGCTACACATCTCCCCGGTTAACTAATGCCGCTTTTGATGAAAAAGCGGTCAATTACTGGCTGCCGGTGGATCAATATGTGGGCGGGATCGAACATGCCGTGCTGCACTTACTTTATGCCCGCTTTTTCAACAAAGTTTTGCGTGATTTGGGCTACTTGACTTATGACGAACCCTTCACTAACCTGCTTACTCAAGGCATGGTTATCAAGGATGGGGCGAAGATGAGCAAATCCAAGGGTAATGTAGTTGATCCCAATGATTTGCTGGAAAAGTACGGAGCAGACACGGCGCGCCTCTTTTCCTTGTTTGCCGCCCCGCCGGAAAAGGATTTGGATTGGAGCGAGGAAGGGGTGGAAGGCTCTTACCGCTTCCTGCAACGGGTCTGGCGGCTGGTCAATACCTATGCCGAAACACCTATGTCTCTTCGGGATACCAAGAACAATAAACATGTAGCGCAGACCTTTAGGTCTGCTACCGGGGAGGCAGGGCTAAAGCCCTGCGCTACGACATCTTCAGGTGAAAAATTGACGGCGATCGGCAATGATCTGATTCCCGTCCAGTTGACCCCGGCCAACAAACAATTGCGCTGCCGGGTGCATCAAACCATCCGCAAGGTAGGCCGGGACATCGAAGACCGCTTCCACTTCAACACCGCCATCAGCGCCGTGATGGAACTGGTCAACACCCTCTATCAGTTCGAACCGAAGGATGATGAGGCTTATTTAGTCTTGAAGGAGGCTTTACGCAGTGTGTTATTACTGCTTGCCCCCTTCGCCCCCCATATCAGCGAGGAATTGTGGCGGACATTGGGCTATCCCGCCAGTATCAGCCAGCAGCCCTGGCCGGTTTACGATGAAGCCATCGCCAGCGAGGATGAGGTCACCGTCGTCATCCAGATTAACGGCAAATTACGCAGCAAGATCAACCTGCCTAAAGACGCGGGGGAAGAGACGATCAAACAATCCGCCTTATCAGATGCCCGCATCCGGGAATTTATCCAAGGCAAGCCAATCCGCAAGGTAATAGTTGCCGGCGGAAAGCTGGTTAATATTGTTATTTAAACTCATACCAATTCGCTATCAAAGATTAATGTAGCGCGGGAGTTCATCTCCCGTAAGCAGGCGCTGCAAACGGGGGATAAACCCCCGTGCTACGAATTATTCTTCAATGTTCGATAGCGAATTGGTATCAATACTGTTTCATCCTTTCACCCATTTATCCTCTTCTTTTTTCTTCCCATATAAAGTATCATATATGCTTAATCATTTTATATATGATTAAATTAAAGACTGTTCACTTAACGTAGTGCAGACCTTTAGGTCTGCTCCTTCGTTCCCGCCGAAGCCACCCCATAAGCAGGGCTAAAGCCCTGCGCTACGTTAAGTGAACGGTATTATGATTAGATCAGATATATTATGAGCAAAGGGAAGTAAATGGTCAATTATTATGCGGAAAATTTTGCAGATATTATACGGCTATTAATATCCATAACTTACATAAGCTTATCAGCCGGGTTATGTATAATTGCTGCATTCCTTGCCGGAAAACTTTTCCAACAGCTTAAAATAAAATCCGCTAAAAAGGCCGGGCAAGAGCAGGTCAAACAAGAATCCACGCAGCAAACCGAAATCGCGGTAAAGGTCTTGCAGGAACGGGAACTGCTTTCCCTGCCGTCGTCCGGGAAATTAAAGAAAGAGTTGAGAGCCGCTAAAGCCGGGTTTCTGCAAGCCGTGACTGAAGCGGAAAACCAATATCTGACGGGAATGGAGAGTTATCGACAGCGTGATTTCAAGACAGCGGTCAATCATTTTCAGCAGGCGGCTGATAAGGTAAAATGTCGCAGTTTTTATTTTGCTTTAGGCAACGCCTATTATCATCTGTCCCAATATATACCCGCCCTGGAAAATTGCGATATCGCGCTCAAATTAGCGCTAAAACAACAAGATAAAAAAATGGAAGGGCAAATACTGAATGCCGTCGGCATGATTTACCACTCCTGGGGCCGATACGATCTGGCAATCCAATATTTCCAGGATAGCTGGAAAGTCAGCCGGGAATGTGAGGATTACTGCTGCGAGGGGGCGGTTTTATCCAATCTGGGCGCAATATACGACTCGTGGGGCCAATATGAGCAAGCGATTTATTATCTGCGGGAGAGTCTGAACATATTGAAGAAAATCAAAGACCGGCAGGGAGCGGGGATCACCTTGAATAATATCGGCGCCATTTATGATTCATGGGGAAAGCCTGAGCAGGCCGTTAAATATTATCACCACAGCCTGAAAGTCTGGAGAGGGATCGGTTATCGCCAGGGGGAGGGCGCAACCCTGAATAATATAGGGGCGATATACGATTCATCTGGCGATTATGACCAGGCCATCCAATATTATCGGGAAAGCCTGAAAATTCACCGGGAAACCGGCGATCGGCAAGGCGAAGGGACGACCCTGATTAATTTAGGGGCTATTTTCCGCTATTGGGGCAAATACGATCAGGCTATCCAATATTATCAGGAAAGCTTGAAAATCTGGAAGGAAATCGGTAACTTAGCTGTTGAAGCGGTAACCGAGTTCAATCTAAGCATCATTCTGGAAAAGCAGGGCCGACTAAAAGAGGCCGTTTCGCTTTTGGAACAAGCGGTGGATATTGAAGCAAGAATAAAACATCCCGATTACCAAACCGATTTAACCTATTTGAAAAGATTAAGAAGACGGATCAAAAAACCGCTGTTTTCTTTTTATACTCAAGAAACCCATAAACAGAGATTTTAAACCTAAAATATCGTAGTCTAAAGCCCTTCAGGGCTGATCTTCATGGCATAAAGCCATGCAATCACGACTCACAAATGGTTAACCCGGTTCAGTATAAGTTCAGGTGTTTCCGGATGAACGTGTCTTTAGTCTCAGCTTAAGGCTGAAATTGCGTGGCTAAAGCCACGGGACTACATTTTTTGGGTCTTTCGGCTTGAGGACAAGCCGAAAGACCATGACACAGGCAAGATACCTGTGCTACCGGACGTAGGGCAATATTAAAGTTCCCGCTCTTTTCTTTCCCCCCCAAATAATATATAATTCGCAGCATGAAAAAGCAATCGGTACCTGCCGCCCGTGAACTGGCTTTAAAAATTCTGCAAGCGATCGAAACCCAAAACAGTTCCGCCAATTTATTAATTCTGGAAGTTTATCAAAAATATCCGTTAAGTCCGCAAGATAAAGCCCTTTTGAAGGAACTGGTCAACGGTGTTTTGCGCTTGAGGCTCAAGCTGGACTGGGTGTTGAATTATCTGACCGGTCAGCGCTTGAAAAAAACCCATCCCGCGGTGTTGAATATCCTGCGCCTGGGCGCCTATCAACTGCTTTTCCTCAAAGGGATTACCCCCTATGCCGCGGTAAATGAAAGCGTTACTCTTGCCCGTCGCTATGGTTATCCGGGTAGTAACAATTTAGTCAATGCCGTTTTAAGAAAAATCAGCACCTTAAAAGCCCTGCCTGCTTTGCCTGCCTGGGAGGAAAATCCCGTCTTGAACATCTCCGTCGATTATTCGCATCCGGAATGGTTAATCAGGCGCTGGATAAAGCGCTGGGGGGTGGAAAAGACTAAACAAATCTGCGCCGGGAATAATCAACCGGCGATCACTGCGTTTCGTGTAAATACGCTTAAGACTACGCTGGCCGGATGCCAGGAACGGTTATTGCAAGAGAATATTGTGACTGCTCCCCATATCTCGATAAGCGGCGCATTAGAGGTTGTTTCCGGTGTCGATTTCGTTTGCAGCCGGGCTTATCAGGACGGTTGTATCGAGATACAAAGCCCCTGCTCACAATCTGTCGGTCAGGTTCTTGACCCGAAACCGGGGCAGCGGGTTTTGGATTTGTGTGCCGGGCGGGGGGTAAAAAGCACCCATCTGGCTCAATTGATGCAAAATCAGGGGTGGATAGAAGCGATAGACATCAATTCAGATAAACTGCGGCAAAATCAAGCCAATTGTCGGCGCTTGGGGATAAATACCGTGCATGGTTTATGTGCGGACGCCGCGGTTGCTTTGCCGATAGCCTCAGGTCAAAAATATGATCGGATATTAATAGATGCGCCCTGTTCCGGACTGGGCGTTTTGGGACGTTATCCCGAAGCCCGTTGGTATAAATCACCTGAATTGATTGATAAAATGCCGGTTTCCCAAGGGAAATTATTAGCACAGGCTGCGCCGTATCTGGCAAATGACGGTGTTTTGGTGTATGCTACATGCAGCCTGGAGGAGGAGGAAAACGAACAGGTAATCGAAGGTTTTTTAAAAACTCACCCAGGCTGGCAATCAGCGCCGATAATTACGGACGGGAAAGCCTGCAATTATTGGCATTCGTGGACGCAAAAAGATTTCAGCGACGGTTTCTTTGTCGCTAAGTTAACGAGGTAGTTGCAAAACTATCTGTCATCCCCGAATGTTTTTATCGGGGATATGGTTTTTCAAGCAGTTAAAACCAGATTCCCGCTTAAAATCATTGCGGGAATGACATTTTGGGGACTTTTGCAACTATCTCTAACCTTAAGGAGTTTAAGTTGACCAAGAGTTCCTGGGGACGATTACTGTTCATTTTTTTCGGATTGATTGTTTTGGGATTGTCGAGCGCCTTTTTAAGCCTGCGCTTTTTTATCAAAGGCACAGAGGTTACAGTCCCCGCCCTGGAAGGGCAAAATATCGTCGATGCTTTGGAAAAGCTGAATCAATTAAATTTGCGCCTGGAAATCGAGGAGCAGGAATTTAATGCCGGAGTTCCCAGCCATTACATAATCGCTCAACATCCGCCGGCCGGCAGTACCATCAAAGCCGGACGTAAAGTACGGATTATTTTAAGCCGGGGATCGCAATTGGTAAAAATCCCCACTTTATTGAGGACAGCCTGGCATCAGGCGCAGTCTGTTCTGCACAAGGAAGGTTTAGGCATCGGGACTTTGGCCAGGGTTTATAATTACGCGCCATCTCAGGAGATTATCGGGCAATCGCCTCCGGCGGGATTCGGCGTCAAACGGGGCACGAAAGTCAATCTATTGGTCAGTAAAGGCCCGATGACTGAGAATTATCTTATGCCGGATTTTATCGGACAGCAGGTGGATTCGGTGACACGCCGCTTGAAAATCATGAATGCCAGCTTAGGCAAGGTCGGGCAGATAATCTATCAGGGGATTTCACCCGGTATCGTGATCGATCAATCCCCGCCCTCAGGCTTTCGTATCCAGCAAGGGAATTTGGTCGATGTGACGGTCAGCCAATAATGGATCATGGCGATAAACTGCGGGTAAATTTCTTTTCACCACGAAGCGCACGAAGCACACGAAGAATTACAAATGCTATTTTTTTACGGTAATGCAGTTTGTAGGGTGGGTTGCGCCCACCATTTTAAGAATATTCATGAGTTTGAGGTAATGGTGGGCGCAGCCCACCCTACTATTTATGATATTTAATTAAACTATTTATTTTTTCTTCGTGATCTTCGTGTGCTTTGTGGTGAAAAAAGTATTTCTTAGAGGTTTTAACATGTTTGAATCGATTACAATTTCCGTCCCCTACATTATTTCTTTGGTGTCTTTACTGATGGCGATTTTTTGCATCTGGCTTTGGAGGTATGATCGCAAGGATGAATTGAAAAAGCGGGAGGAATTGATCAAAGAACAATTAGTCTGCCAAAAGAAAATGTATGAAATGCAGCTTTCCCAGAGTAGAGAACCGATGGTGGGCACAAACCTGGGCGGCTATATCTCGATAAATCTGCCGGATGATCAAAGACCGCTGTTTCATGACTTATTAATCGGTTTTGAAAATTACTCCCGTCTGCATGGCTACAAAGTGCGTTTTTCCGTAGATAATTCTGTCCCCCAGCGTATCGGTTTTAAACTCACTTTGGCCGATGAAGGCATTACCGTCAGCCCGCAGACGGTTAGAATCGATCTTAAGGATTATCTGGAGAGAATCCGCCGGGGCGCCGATTTTTCCGATCTACCGGTGATTATCAATAAAAAGGAACACGATTTGTTACTTACCACCATGAAGGTAAGAACGGATTTTATCTTAAAAAGCTATAATATATCGGATGAGAGCAAAGAACTTTACGAAAAGGTATTGTCTGAGTTATCCGCCCATCCCATGGGAATATCCTCCATAGCCAGTTTTCTGCAACAAGATACCCCGCTTCCAGTGAAAAACCCTGGGTTTCAAACCCTCGCCCCCTATACTTTAGAAGACACGGCCAAGATCAATCCCGCGGCTAATTTGGATATAAAGATCGGTACCTCTTTCAATGAGCGAAAATTACAAATAGAGGCCGTGAACAAGGTAATAATGCTCTTGAAATATGATTCCCGCTTAGATGGGGGCAAAAAGGAAAAGACAATTCTCAACCTGGATAAGGTCAAAGATGAATTGGCCGAAGAAGATCGTCCCGATAAGATCAGAATCAGCAAATGGTTTTTCAGAATCGTGGAAAATCTCGATCAGTTGGATTTAACCAAAGAAACGGCGGCTTCCGTCCAGTCGCTTTATGCTATTTTCGATCTCTCCAATTTCCCGGCATTTCAGAATAAGTAATTCCCCTCCCGGTATTCTGTCATTTTTATCTTGACGCTTATTTATAATTCTATTACATTAAAGGCATATGGGCTGTTTGCCTGCCGATTAACCTCTCCAATGCAAAGGGTTTTTTTTCATGACAACAGGGAAAAATAAGGTTCAAATTGCCCCCTCCATCCTCTCCGCCGATTTTGCCCGTTTGGGGGATGAAGTGCAAGCCGCTGTTTCGGGCGGTGCGGATTTAATTCATGTCGATGTCATGGACGGGCATTTTGTACCGAATATAACTATTGGGCCTCTGGTAGTCTCAGCCCTGAAAAAAATTACCGCTGTGCCGCTGGACGTGCATTTGATGATCGAAAACCCCGATCAATATGTGGATGCTTTTATCGGTGCGGGCAGTGATTTTATTACCGTTCATGCGGAGACCGGCTATCATTTGCAACGCACATTGGACGCGATTCGCCGGCAAAAAGTCAGGGCCGGATTGGCATTAAATCCGGCCACAACGTTAAATGTCTTGGAGCACCTTTGGCCGGATGTGGATCTGATCTTACTGATGTCGGTCAATCCCGGCTTTGGGAATCAGAAGTTTATTCCCCAGGTATGGCCTAAAATTCAGCAATTACGCCAGATGATTAACGATAAGACGCTGGATATATTAATCGAAGTCGACGGGGGGGTTAAAATCGACAATGCAGTTCAAACCGCGCAGGCGGGGGCGGATATTTTAGTAGCCGGCTCGGCGGTTTTCGATGGCAAGAATCCGCAGGAAAATGTCAGGCAGTTAAAACTGGCGGTAAATGGGGGTTAAAAGGTGCAATATCTTTCCCGATGGCTGATTTTAGTCGTCTGCTTTATTTTTTGTCTGGTGCCCCATGCAGGCGGTAAAGTCCTGGATGTTCCCGATTTGGTTTTGCAGGGCAATAATTTTTTTGAAAGCGGTCAATATGAAAAAGCCGCCCGTTCCTATAAAGAGGCTTTGCAGCTTAAGAAATCCTCCGATGCCGTTTATAATCTGGCCATCACTTATCATCACCGGCTCGATTTTTATGCCAAGGCCATGCACCTTTATCAGCAATTTCTGGAACTGGAGCCGAATTCGGCGGATGTCCCTCAGGTGAAAGCCTGGCTTATAGAGGTAAAACAAAAGGTTTATCCCGATCAGGCGATTGATCCGCAATTAAAACGCCCGGAGGCGCAGGAATTGATTATGACCGATGTTGGTGACGTGAACCTGGTTTCCGGCAACCAATATTTGCTGAAAAAAGAATATCGGAAGGCGGTCAGCGCATATATGGAAACGCTGACTAAAAATAATTCCGCGGCGGCTTGTTTTAACCTGGCCGTAGTTTATGATTATGATTTAAACTACTGGCAGAAAGCGGTCTTTTTTTATCAGAAATTTTTAAGTCTGGCGCCAATGCATGAACAAGCCGGAAATGCCTCAGGATGGAAAGTCGCCGCAGAGGAAAATTTGAAGCGGCAAAAGGGGCATTTTTATAAGGGGACGGCGTTTAAATTACGTCAGCCGAAGCTGTAAATACCGAGATACGAGATACGAGGTACGAGATACGGAAGAGTTAGTTTTCATACCTCGTATCTCGGAAGTAACTAATACACGATTTTATAACTAACTGAGTTTATTCTGTCAAAAGCGAGGCAGCCTTATCGCCGAAGCAATCTCAGACGCATGGGTAGAGATTGCTTCGCTTAAGCTCGCAATGACACTTAAAAAATAATCTTAGTTATTTATAAAATCGCGTACTAAGTGGAGTTTAGCAATGAGATTTAAAGCGTCAATTTTATTTATCGTCTTTTTCCCGATATTACTTATAAATTCTATCGCTTCGGCACAAGAAAGTTATGATCCGGGGACGCAGCTTGTTTTAGAGGGGAATAAAGCTTGCGAAGAGGGTAATTATCAGGAGGCCGTCGCTGCCTATGAAAAAGCCTTTGTCGGTTATAATTCGATCGATGCCGTGTTTAATTTGGGGGTGACTTATGAGATTAATATCCAGGATCGCAAAAGGGCACTTTTTTATTATGAAAAATTTCTCCAGTTAAAACCCTTCGATACAGATACTCCTCATGTACGCCAATGGATTAAGGAAATAAAATTATACCTGGATAAAGAAAAAATTTATGATTTGTCGACCAATAACCCTCAATCCGCGAAAACAAGCCGGATGATAAACGATTTGAGTCAGGAAACCCTCGATACAATGATGCAACTACTGAAACAAGGGAATATTGCAGCCGTAAGCGGCGATTATGCAAAAGCCGTCGAATATTACTCAAAAGTATTAGAGGTGTACGATTCCTCCGATGCCTATTTTAACCTGGGGACAATCTACGCCAAGAAATTATCCCAGCCGGAAAAAGCGGTTTTTTATTTTCAAAAATTTTTAGAGTTGGAACCGAATTCTCCCCAAGCTGAAGAAATAAAACAGTGGATTAAAAAAATGGAACCGGCAAAGGGGGAGACGAAGAAATAAAAGGCTAAATGCCTGTTTGTGTTTCGTAGTTTCGTAGTTCCAGCCCTTCAGGGCTGAACTACCGGGGCTAAAGCCCCGGCACTACGGCAGGGGGGAATGTTTTCATGTTTTGTGTCGTTCTGAAGGAGCATGACTGTTTAGTGTAAAATTATTGGTAGCGTAGAAATACCGCAGACCTGAAGCGTCATTGCGAGCGAAGCGAAGCAATCTCCATGCGTGCACATGAGATTGCTTCGGCGATAAGGCTGCCTCGCTTTTGACGCTTTAGGTCTCTTATTGAGAACGCTACCAAAATATTATTTTTCTTTGTGTTATCTGCGATACATTTTACAAACTACTTCAATTGCATTTTAAATAGTAAGATGCTATAATTTAATTGGGTTTAAAAAGGCGGTGAGGGCTATGGCGGGATTTAATCACTTAATTTTATTTGTAAATGGCCAAAAGCAGATAAAACCCTATTCACGCGGCTACGTTGAAGTAATGGTTAAAGATGATGAAGATAACCTTTTGAGCATTATCCGGGAAAATGCTACCTTGGCTAACAAAGATATTCAGGATTCCTGTGCGCTTTTAGTTGCCTTAAGAAGGGCTAAGGGGATGGGCGCGAATAATATCACCTTGTATTTAGATAACAGTAAATTATGTGATGAATTGAGAAGTAAGCAATGTTGCAGCGACGCTTTATTGAATAGTTTTATGCAGGAAGCGAAAGAATTGATGACTCGTTTTGAAAATGTTACCGTTAAGTTAGCTCAATAGACATGTTTGATTTTCATACCCATTCTTTGTTCAGTGACGGCGTTCTCCTTCCGATGGAATTGATACGCCACGCCGTCGTTAAAGGCTATAAAGCCATCGCTTTGACCGATCATGCCGATCCGTCCAACCTGGAATTTGTAATCCCGCGTATTATTCAAGCCTGTCAAACCGCTAATCAGCATTGGGAAATAACCGCTATCCCCGGCATAGAATTAACGCATGTTCCGCCTAAGCTCATCCCCGATCTGGCGTACCGTGCCCGCTCCCTGGGCGCTAAAATTATCGTTGTCCATGGGGAAACCATAGCCGAGCCGGTTGTTCCTGGCACCAATCATTATGCCTTAAAATCCGACATCGATATATTGGCGCATCCGGGTTTGATCAGCGAAGAAGACGTCCGTTTGGCGGCAAAGCGTCATATTTTTCTGGAAATTACCAGCCGTAAGGGACATTCCCTGACAAACGGCCATGTGGCCAAGTTGGCCGCAAAATCAGATGCTTCTTTAATACTTGATACCGACTCTCATGAACCGGATGACCTCATTTCGCAGGAACAAGCCATTAAAGTAGCCATCGGCGCAGGGCTGACCGAGTCCCAGATAGAGCAAATTTGGGTTAATGCCCGAAATTTGGTTCATCGCTGTAATAAAAAGGCTTGAGACTTGAGGCTTGAGGGAAAGAGGGCGAATACAAATTCGCCCTACGGTAGCACAGGCATCCTGCCTGTGATTTTACCTCAAATCTCATTACTCAAGCCTCAGGCCTCAAGCCTCAAGCCTAATTCTTTCCCCGCCGGCATATATTTAGCGATATGATCCTCTTTCACCCGTTTGAGTTCGGCTTTCGGAAGTGCCGCCATTAATTCCCAGCCGATAGCCAAAGTTTCCTCGATAGCCCGGTCTTCATAGGCCCCTTGCTGTACAAACCGCCGCTCAAATTCCAGGGCGAATTTAAGGAAGGTTTTATCGGCTGCCGATAGAGCCGATTCACCCAATATAACCGCCAATTCTTCAGACTCTTTACCCCTGGCATAGGCGGCAAACAATTGATTCGACCAGCCGGCGTGGTCTTCCCTGGTCTTGCCCTCGCCGATGCCTTTATCCCGCAAGCGGGAAAGACACGGCAAGACATCGATTGGGGGATAGATGCCTTTGCGGTGCATCGCCCGTCCCAGGATAATTTGTCCCTCGGTAATATAACCGGTCAAATCCGGGATGGGATGGGTTTTGTCATCTTCCGGCATGGTAAGAATGGGAATCTGGGTGATCGATCCCTTTTTGCCCTTGATGCGTCCGGCGCGTTCATAAATCGTGGACAGGTCGGTATACATGTAACCGGGATAACCGCGGCGACCGGGTATTTCCTTGCGGGCGGCGGAAACCTCGCGCAGGGCTTCGCAATAATTGGTCAGATCGGTTAAGATAACCAGAACGTGCATATCCTTCTCAAATGCCAGATATTCAGCGGCGGTCAGGGCCATTCGCGGGGTGGCGATGCGTTCTACCGCCGGGTCATTGGCCAGATTGACGAACAGCACCGAGCGTTCCAGCGCACCGGATTTCTGGAAATCTTGGCGGAAAAACTCGTATTCCTCAAAGGTGATGCCCATGGCGGCAAAGACCACGGCAAAGGCTTCTTCCTTGCCCAAAACCTTGGATTGACGGGCGATTTGGGCCGCCATTTGGGAGTGCGGGAGACCGGCACCTGAGAAGATGGGCAATTTTTGTCCGCGCACCAGTGTATTTAGGCCGTCGATGGTGGAAATACCGGTCTGGATAAACTCCGAGGGATAATCGCGGGCATAGGGGTTGATCGGATTCCCGTTGATGTTCAGGCGTTTTTCCGGGATAATGCGCGGGCCATTGTCGATCGGGCGTCCCAGGCCGTCGAAAATCCGTCCCAATAAATCGGGAGAAACCCCCAGTTCAATCCCCTTGCCCAGAAAGCGAATTTTGCTCTGATAGATATTGATGCCGGTAGATGTACCGAAAAGCTGCACCAGGGCGGTATTTCCTGAGACCTCCAGTACCTTGCCCAGACGGATTTGTTCGCCGGGCAGTTCCACTTCCACCAGTTCTTCGTATTTAATGCTTTCTACCTTGTCCACTAAAATCAACGGTCCGGAAACCGAGGCCACAGTTCGGTATTCTTTCGGCATTTTATTCCTCCTGTGTTATGCTGCCATTTGTAGTTACCCGATTTATCGGGTACCAGCAGGCCGTTCCCTGATAAATCAGGTAACTACATTTTTTAAAAAACCTCCCTCAATTCAATCGTGAAATCCTGCAATTCCTGGGATATGAGATGATCCTCATGATAATAAGTCCTAATCAATTGGTAACCCTGCTTATTCAAATGATATTGTTCGATCATCTTTTCCCCCGGTGCCACTATCCAATATTCTTTCACCCCGAAACGGGCGTATAGTCTTTTTTTCTGTATGGTGTCCCGGTAAGCATTTCCTTCCGAAACAATTTCCACTACCAAATCCGGCGCACCCTGGATATTCTTTTCCGTGATAATTTCCAGACGCTCCTTGGAAACGAAGAGTATATCCGGCTGAACAACATTCTCATCGTCTAAGTAGACATCGCAGGGAGCGTAAAAAACCTCGCCTAAATTATTGGTGCTTGTGAAATCTCTCATCTTGAAAAACAAGTTACTGGAAATTCTTTGGTGTCGAATATATGGCGCCGGTGTCATTATTAAATCTCCCTCAATTAGTTCATACCGCATATCGTCCGGGGTTTTTAAATAGTCCTGATAAGTATATTTTTTTTGCTTTATCGCCAAACCCTGCATGGGTGCTCACCTCCTTGAGTTTTATTTATGTAGGGTGGGCTTTGCCAACCTTTTGTTTTTCGCCCATATGTCGCTGTTCAAATTGCCCTGGTTAGCCTTTGGTGGGCACAGCCCACCCTACGTTACTATCAGGCCGCTTCTTGGGTTATTAAATCCTTTTCAAACTCCAGGGTATAAGATAATATTGTTTTTAAATCAATCTTCTTGGAGGCATTCAAAATTTCTATCCCTACTATCTTATCTTCAGCAGTGGTGTCCAGATTAACCCCTTCGGCTAGCTCTATTACCCCTTCCGGCGTTTCTTCTCCCAATTTTAGATAAAGGGCGTCTGCTTCGTCGTCATAATATACTTTCACCCTTAGCTCCTTTTTTTAAAGGATAGCAAGTTATTACAGTTAAAATATGGTCTTCAACATTAAACACAATTTTCAATGGGTATTTAATCCCCGCAACAATTTTTGTAATCTCATGATTTCCCTGGTTCCAAATTTTCGATTCCAAAAGATTAAGAATTGTTGAGTCAGGGATTTTGTATAACCTGGCTCTTCTCTTGGCATGACGAGAAAAATTTATCTCCACAAAGCAACCCTTTTTTTCATGTAGCCTGTAGGGTGGGCTGTGCCCATCAAAATGGTGGGCGCAGCCCACCCTACCCTATGTTACTTCAACCCCCCTACCTGCTCCCTCAATCTCTGCCCGATGGCTTCGATCTCCTCCGGTTTGTCTTCGGTGATAAACTTGGCTTTGGCGATTTCTTCCAGGGCCGGGATGGAGAGGATGCGCTTTAAGGGAATTTTGGCTTCGACTGCGGAGCGGAACAGTTCTTCGGCGGTGAGAATCAGCTTCAGCAAGTTATATTGCTTGTTCAGCGAGGTGTAGGAGTCCTGGGCGTGGAAGGCGTTCTGATGCAGAAAATCCTCGCGGATGATCTTGGTGATTTCCAGGGTTAGCTGATCGGTAGGGGAGAGGGAGTCCTTGCCGATTAGTCGTACGATTTCTTCCAGTTCCGCCTCTTTCTGTAACAGCGCCATGGCTTTCTGGCGGATGGTGACCCAGTCGCGGGCAATTTCTCCGGTCAGGTAATCCTTGAGGTTGTCCATATACAGTGAATAGCTTTGCAGCCAGTTGATGGCGGGGAAATGCCGGCGGTAGGCTAAATTGGCGTCCAGCCCCCAGAAGACCTTAACCACCTTGAGGGTGGCCTGCACCACCGGGTCGGACATGTCGCCGCCGGGAGGGGAAACCGCTCCGATAACGCTGATCGATCCCTCTCTGCCGTTGCTGCCCAGGGTGTTGACCCGACCGGCGCGCTCGTAGAAATCGGCGATCTTGGTCGCCAGATAAGCCGGATAGCCTTCTTCTCCGGGCATCTCTTCCAGACGTCCCGACATCTCGCGCAAGGCTTCCGCCCAGCGGGAGGTGGAATCAGCCATCAGCGCCACATGGTAGCCCATATCGCGGTAATATTCGGCCAGGGTGATCCCGGTATAGACCGAGGCTTCACGGGCGGCCACCGGCATGTTTGAGGTGTTGGCGATCAAAACGGTGCGCTGCATCAGCGATTCACCGGTTCTGGGGTCTTCGATCTCCGGCAGTTCGATCAAAACGTCGGTCATCTCGTTGCCGCGCTCGCCGCAGCCGATATAAACCACAATCTCGGCAGATGCCCATTTGGCCAACTGATGCTGCACTACGGTCTTGCCTGAACCGAAGGGGCCGGGAACACAAGCCGTTCCGCCCTTGGCCAGGGGAAAGAGGGTGTCGATAATGCGCTGTCCGGTGGAAAGCGGCTCTTTGGGCGAAAGCTTACCCTTTAAGGGACGGCTGATACGCACCGGCCACTTTTGCAGCATACAAATATCCTGTTCACCGTTTTTGGTTTTAATGCGGGCGATGGTATCGGTAATGGTGTATTCGCCGCCTGCCGCAATCTTAACGATCTCTCCCTCGATTCCGGGCGGAACCAGCACCTTATGGGTAATAACCCTGGTTTCCGGCAGCGTGCCCAAAATATCCCCGGCCTGCACCTTATCACCCGTTTTGCCAGTCGGAGTAAACGCCCATTTCTTTTCCCGATTCAGGCTGGGGACGTTAACCCCGCGGGTGATCAAATCCCCGACCTTGCCGTAGATCAATTCCAGCGGGCGCTGAATACCGTCGTAAATGCTTTGCAGCAATCCGGGGCCTAACTCGACGCTAAGCGGCATACCGGTAGTGATCACCGGATCGCCGGGGCCGATGCCTCCCGTTTCCTCGTAGACCTGAATCGAGGCTTTATCGCCTTTGATTTCCACAATCTCGCCGATCAGTTCCTCAAGGCCGACTTTGACCACGTCATACATCTTGGCGTCAACCATGCCGTCGGCAACCACCAAAGGGCCAGCCACTTTGATTATTTTTCCTGCCTGCATATGTCAAACCTCATTGTTTTTCGTCTGTGGAAAGAATAGCCATACCCAGGGCTTTCTCAACCATGTTTTTGATTTTATTCATTCCCAACCCTTGATTTACGCCGGGGCCGGGGATAATTACGATACTGGGAAACATGCCGCCGGAGCGCTCGATCTCCTTGATTTGCAGTTCCAAATCCTGGGCGTAACGCTCGCTGACAAAGATCGCGGCATAGTCTTCCATTGCCAGTTTGCGCAAAACCGCCTCCGCTTCATCGGTGTTTTTGATGGGGAAAACATTCACTCCCACGGCTTTGAAGCCCAAAATCGCGTCCCTTTCTCCTAAAATCGCCATCTTAGGCATAAAGCCTCCTTACCCGTTTACTGATTTCCGTCTTGTCCAGGCGGTTTATTTTGCCCACCAGCAGGATGCGCAAGACCTTGATCTCGGTCTCCTTGGCCAATAAATAGGCAAACAACGGCTCCACCCCCAAAGAGACATAGCGCGCCTGCGACAAAAACTCCATCTCGTAATCGTCGAACAGTTTTTCCAGACAGGAAAAGGAGTTGTCCCGCTTATAACAGGCCAGCCCCTCCTGGATCATTCCCGCATAGGGAGTAGGGGAGAGCAGGGAGGCCAGCGTTTCCAAGCCGCCTTCGTAGGCGTTTTGCAATTTTTCACAAGCTATCGTGCCGCTGTCAATTAAAGCCAGCTTCAATAATCCCTTATCCGACTTTTGCCTGATACAGCGCACATATGTCAGCAAATTGAGGCCGTCGATGCGAATTTTCAGCCAGGTCTGCACAAACAGATTTTTCGATTTTTCGGCGTGGCGGGAGAGGTATTGATAAAGCGCCTGATCCCAGATTATGTCCCGCCGGCGCAAGTTTTGTTCGTCGATAAGCTGTTGTTGCACATCACGGACAATCTGCATCAAATCGGCAGGTAACCGGCACAGCCCGGCTTCTTTTTCTGCAACCATGAGTTGTTCCCATTCTTTGGGGGGACACGTTCCTAAGGGGCTTAAATTGCTATCCGTATCTTCGCCCAAAAAGCACGCTTTGGAGATAACCTTGCAGTTATGGAAATCATGGCGCAAAGCCAGTAATTCCAAGGCGGTGCGCTCAGCAGAAATCCCCAGGGTTAAAGCGTAGACCCTTTTCAATTCGCTGCTTAAAACCGCTTCGAAATCCTGGGGATCGTAGAATTGGGCCAGATGCGCTTCGTAATCCCGGTTATTGCCCAATTCCGACCAAAGAGCGTTGGCGTCTTTGGTCTCCAGCAGGCGGTTGACCTGCTGATTGGTGATCAGGTTTGTTTCCAGCGCCCTGATTTTCCCGACTGCAAAGGCATAGCGGGGATCGGAGCTTAAATCGGAGTAAGAAATGTTGATCATAGGTTTAATCCTAGAAATTATGTGATTACTGGTTGCTAAAAAAGTAGAATACGCACTCTGGACTTGTTTTCGTCCACAGTTAGCAATGCCCCATTATTAAGAACTGATTCATATTGCCGTAATATTTTTACTAATTTGGGGCCTAAACTATGGGGCATAATATCTTGTGTACGTACCTGAATAACACTAGGTTTGTCAGCGCTGGTAGCCGCTAACAAAGCTCCAAAATCAAGATCGTGAGTGAATACCGCATAATCATTTTCCCGCGCCCAATCCATGATTGCAATATCAGTTGCACGAGGGTTACCCACTGTTGACCAATGAAGTGCTTGCCACCCTTGCTGTTCGAAAAATTCAATCCACATAGGAGAAAGATTCATATCAACCAGCAGTTTCATATGGGTACCAAGGGTAATTCGATTTCTTCAACTCGCCAGGCGGCGTATTTAAGTGCTTCGCGAATATCGTCTTCTTCCAGATAAGGATATGCTTTCAAAATGTCTGAAGTGGAATATCCTGTAGCAATCAGCCCGACAATAGTTCCAACAGTGAGGCGTAATCCGCGGATACAAGGCTTCCCGCCCATCACATTGGGGTCAAATGTGATTCGTGTTAAATTTTTCATTACTTATTCCCCGGAGTATTCGAAAAGAGTATAAAACTCATGTTAGGATGTTTGGCTTGAGAAAAGCCGAAACCATGACAAATGAATAGTGATTGATTTAAAAAATATCCTTCGAATCCATCCTGAAGCCTTTCAAAACCTGAGATTCCAGGCTGTCATTATAAAAACAAGTCTGGCTTAAACGGTACCTCTGATTGTCCAAATTATAAACCTCAATCATTTTTTCTTCAGGAGCGACCAGCCAAAATTCTTTGACCCCGAATTTGGCATAAAGCTTCTTTTTTCTTACCGAATCCCGGTAGACACTGCTTTCGGAAATTATCTCCACCACCAAATCCGGCGCGTCCTGGATATTATTTTTACCGATTATATTCAGGCGATCCTTGGCAATAAAGAGTATATCCGGTTGCAAACAGTTTTCTTCATCTAAATAAACATCGCAAGGGGCATCGAAAACCTCGCCCAAATCATTATCTTCCACAAATTTCGCCAGTTTAAATTCTAATTTCCTGGAAATTCTTTGATGCTCAGTATTCGGTGCAGGCGTCATTAATAATTCTCCCTCGACAAGCTCATATCTTATATCATCCGGGGTTTTCAGATAATCCTGGTAGGTATATTTTTTTTCGGCAACCGCTGTATTTAACACCGGGATCACCTCCCTTATTTTTTCACCGCAGAGACGCAGAGACGCAAAGAAACAAAAATTTCTTATTTCCATTTTCTCTGCGACTTTGCGTCTCTGCGGTAAATATTTTTTATCTCAGCAGTTCCTGCGCTACCAGCAATTCCAATTCATCCCGCTGGGCACGCAATAGACTATTGAAGGTATTATTGATTTCCACCATGCCGCGGCGCAGGATAAAACCGCCCCGCGCCAGTTTTTGGTCATAAACAAGCTGCAACTGAGAGCGTCCGCCTTTTTGCCTGATCTGATTGTTAACCCCGTCGACAAACCCGTTTCCCAGATAGCTTTTATCGGCATCGGCGACGATTACCTGCTCATCACCGGCTAGATTTTGCGCCGCTAACATGTCCCGGATAAGCTGCCGATATTTATCGGCAGGTAATCCGGTCAACTTATTCAAAGAAGCCTGGAATATCTCATCCAACAAGTTTTGTTTTACCTGGAGCAGTTCCTTGCGGGCGTTTAATTCCGCTACCTGGAAGAGCCGCCGGGCAAGTTGTTTGGCTTCGAGATTCCCCTTGCTCAACGTTTTTTGGCGCAGGTCTTCTGCATCAATACGCGCTATCATTAGTATCTTTTCCGCCTGATCTTGTGCGGTTTTTAAGATGGCTTCGTATTCGGAGCGGCTCTCGGACTCGATTTTGGATATGATTGCATCTAAAGCCATGGTTTTACCCTACCTTTATCCCCATCAGCAGGAGGATGCTGGCTAACAAGCCCAAAATGGCATAGGTTTCCACCAAAGCAGCCAGGATAACCGCTTTCATAAATTCCTGCGGATGTTTGGCCACCACCTGTACGCCGGCCGCACCCACTTTTCCCTGCCAGATACCGGAGATTAAGCCGTTGAATCCCACCGGCAAACAGGCCAGAAAGATTTGCAACCCTTGTTCGACGGTTACGTGAACGGCTGCTCCTCCCAAAAATCCGAGTTTAATAATAACAAAGAAGGCGGCGACGAAACCATAAATACCCTGCGTGCCGGGTAACGCTGAGAGGATCAAAAGGGCGGGAAACTTTTCCGGTGATTCGCTTATCAGTCCATCCGATGCAGAAGCGGCAATACCAACCCCTTTACTTGATCCGGCTCCGGCTAAAGCTACTGCCGAAGCGGCTCCCGCCACAGCTAACACTATACCCCAATCCATTCTATGCCTCCTTTTTGAGAAAGTGAAGATTTTTTAAAAATTATTTACGCATGTTTTTCTTTTTGTTTATGAGATTTTTTCCAGTCCTGATAAAGAGTGGGGCCTGCTAATAATAAAGCGGCCAATATGATGCCTAAAAAGAATAATATGAGATCCATTTATAATTTATCTTTAGGTAGCACAAGCTTCCAGCTTGTGACACAGGCAAGATGCCTGTGCTACCGGATGCAGGGCTAAAGCCCGCACTATTTTCCGGAAAAAATCGAATACTTCCCCTCCCAGGCAAAGGGTTGAAAACTTT
>JACRJN010000136.1 GCA_016235675.1 Candidatus Schekmanbacteria bacterium | reverse complement strand
GATATCCGGTCTGGTTATCCCCTGACCCAGTTCGCTCCAGATCAGCCAGCCGGTCTTAAAGCGCAACTGCTTCTGGATGGACTCGGTTTTCAGGTTTTCCCGCACCGGCATTTTGCCCACTTCCTCATCCGGGATAAGCAGCACCTCTGTTAAACTGGCCGCCGAGGTGATTAGAATATCCGCCCCGGCATAGACCTTGATTATGCCCTTGACCCGCAACTCTTCCTTGGTTTGCGGGTCCATATCCCAGCCGCGCATGTCGTTAAACCTGGCCCCCCGCAAAACGATATATTTGACCGAAAGCTCTTTATCCTCCAGGATGGAGATGGCATCATTCAGCCCATCGGCCGTAAGCTTGCCGCCGGTGATCTGTATAATATTTTCTGCTGGCACTGCCGCGGAAAGTACGTTAATCGTGCGCTTATCAATTTCCTTGCGGATTTCGTCCGCCGCCGAAGTCTGGATGTCCAACAGGGTGCCGATGTTGCCGTTCTTGAGCACGGACACATCTATCATCGGCGCTGTATGAATGCGGTTAGTGGGAAACTCTACTTCGTCCTTGCCCAGTTCCTGTTCCCTGGCTTCTCCTTCGGTGGAAATCCAATAAGCCTTGACCGTGGGCTTTTTCTGATAAACCGGACGTTCTCCCTTGGGCAGGACATGTCTGGTTAAAAGCAGCGAACTGATCTCCTTGCGCTTGATTTCCTGCTCTATCGGATCGGCAATAGCAGCAGCCAGAGCCTGCAACCCTTCCGGCGATTCCAGTGCCTCGGACATCAAGCCCGCCATCGCTTCCATGTATTCCTGGCTGTAAACGTTTATTTTTTGCTGTTCCATGGGTTTATCTCTCCTTATAAGGCTTGAGGCTTGAGACTTGAGGGGGTGAGGAAAGGCGGCTTGAGGTTTTCAGGTTCTTTTCCTCAAGCCTCATCCCTCAAGCCTCAAGCCTATATCAATAACTTAAACTTCAGCACCCCGCCTGAAACACTGATAGCCGCGCCAATTTGTGGGTTGACTCCGGTCTGCTTGGTTAATTTGCCGTCAACACCCACCATCAGGGCATCCCCGGCAACAATGGCTCCGGTAAACACATCGGTGGTATAAATCCCGCCGCCGCAGTAAATTCCCGGCATGTCGCCACTCTTGTAATCCTTCATTAACAGACCAAAAGACCTGGCCGCCGGGTCGGTGTTTACGGCAAACAGGTCATCGCCCGCAATTTTTACTACTTGCCCCAGAGAACCGTCTCCCTGGAGGTAGCCGTCCCCGTATGACATCCCATTAGGATGATCGGCATTTAAGAACATGGATTTTCTCCTCCATCATGAAAGGCCGAGATACGAGGTACGAGATACGAGACACGGGAAAAAGCAGTTCCGTACCTCGTGTCTCGTGTCTCGTATCTCGGCAGTTAAACCTACACCGCCTTACCAATCCGCTCCCGGTACGCCGCCCTAAAGCCGGTTTTAAGTTTGTTTTCCAAAGTCGCCCGGTCGTCTTCCATCACCAGCGGGTCAACCCCGGCATCGGTGCGCATATTCTTATCGTCCCCATCCGCCTTGGATTTCGAGGTTTCTTTTTTGCCCTTTTTATCCTTCTCCTTATCCTGTTCTTTTTCCTTTTTCCCCGCAGTTGGCATCCGGTCATAGGCGGCTTCTGTAGCGGTAAAAGCGTCATCGCTTAGTTCGGATAAGCGCTTTAACTCAACCTCCCGTTCCTGGTCGGTAAAAGCCATACCCTTTTGTTCCAGCTTGGTTATCAACTTCTCCGCCTTGACCTTGCGGGCGGCGGCTTTGGATTCGGCCTCGTATTTTTCGATCTGCTTTTGCAAATCGGACACTTGCTGCTTGAGTTTTTGATTCTCGGATTGCAGCTTTTTGATCAGGGCGTCCTTGTCCTTCTCATCGGCAGGGGGCACCTCTTTTTCCTTCTTGGCCGCTTCGTCATCCAACTTCTGTTTGTCTTTTTCGTCCATTTCCGGCATTTGTTTTCCTCCTTGATTTTTAAAGTCGTCGCTTAAATCGCTAACCGTAGTTATCTTGGCGTTCTCGTCCGCTCCCTTTTTATCCAGCAATCCCAGGCCGCTGAAGGTAACCCCGTGTAAAATCTCATAGACCGGTTTGCCTTCAAACTGGCCGCCCTTATACTTTTTTAGGTGGATACAGTAATCGGCCTTATTGGTAAAACGCTTGTGACAGATAGAGCATTCACCTTCCTGGTAGTCGCATTCCATGGACACCTGGGTGATGATGCCCTTCTTCATCAGCTTGTAGGCCAGGCGTGAGTTCTCGCTGTCCTGGGTGTACAGTTCCCCCACGCATTCCACTCTTGAGCCGCGCTCATCATGGACAAAATCCGATGCCACCACCCCACCCACGATGTCGGTAATATCCTGAGCGTGCTTTAGGTCAATCTTCTTGTTGATGGCGGTCTGGTAACGGGAAGATAATTCCTCCACGGTAAAGTGGTCGCCGTTTTTATTGGTACCGGCATGGCAGAGGATAAAGCCGAAGCGTTTGTCGCCGGTTAGTCCGTCCCCATTAACTCCATCGTCTGCTACAGCCTGGAGGCCAATCTCTACCGGAAATGAGGTGTGGATTAGGCTCCGGGCATCGGGCTCCGGGCTACAGGCTAACTGCTTTTGGCCTGAAGCCGGAAGCCTGGAGCCAGAAGCCTCTGTCTTCAGCGGGTTCGAAGCCACAAACAGCAACTCCTTGGCATACTTGCCCCCCGCCTTGCTGTCGTAATTGACTATCCCGTATTCCACCGAGATGCTTTTCACCTTTACATCCTTGTATGCCCCTTTCAGCATATCGGTTATTTCCTGCTGGTTGGGAAAGGCTTTATCCCGGTAGCTGATCAGAATATTAGGGTAGTGCTGTTGAGCCTTGACAATCAGCTTGTCAAACAGTTCAGCCATGGTTTCCTTGTTATACTTGGTGCGGGAGGGAAAGCTCTTGCGCTGGTTATCCTGGATGTCCTTACCCTCCCAGTAGCTCATCAAGCCTTCCACAAAGTGATATTTGCCCTCATAATCGTTAGCACCAAATTCGGTGATATAGGGCGGGTCGCAGTAAATCAGATCGGCTTTGACCCTGGGCATGACGGATAATATTTCGCCGTTATAAACCTTGTTCTCTTGCCCGTTGTCGTATACCAGGCTGTTCAGCTGTTCGATGTAATGCTTAAAGGTGCTGATAAACTTAGGTAACGGGATATTGCCCAGGCTGGACTCCTTGGTGATCTTCTCCCGGTTCTCCGGGGACTTGTACTTCATGTGCTCGGTCAGGTTCTGGCGCAGGGCCTTTTTGCTGCGGGCGAATTCCCCGAATACCGCCTTGGCCTTGCAGGTATGCCCTAGGGCAGTTAATGCCAAGTCCTTCTTGTAACCACTAAGGTTCTGGATGTTGGCATAGGTGTTGTCCAGAAATTCCAGAATGGGCTTAGTAAAATAGTAGCCGTGGAAGGTATCCACGATAAAGCTCTTGGCCTTGGGATTAGAGGCCAACAGCATCTCTACATCCTCATCGGACAGGGTGACCGTATTATTCTCAACCACCGCTCTGGCAATATGGTAGGGATACTTCATCAGGTCATTGGCAAATACCTGGAGCCCCTTGCGCTTGAAGTAATAGCCCACATTAGCCCCGCCGGAGAAAGCGTCAAATATAGACTTAACCCCTTTAGGGACATGTTTATCCAGCCATTCCATGATGAAGTGCTTGTTGCCGATGTAGCCGGTCACCAGGATGTTGTCGGCTTTGCCAGCCAGAGCACATAGCATGTCCGGGTCGAATTCGTTATCCAGTGACAGGTCGGCGATTTCTCCCATGTTGCCCTCTAAAGATAGGCTTTGGGCTTCTGGCTCCGGGCTACAGGCTAAATGATTTTGGTCTGAAGCCTGAAGCCAGAAGCCTGTAGCCTGCTGTTGGCCTGAAGCCGGAAGCCCAGAGCCTGAAGCCTGCTTTTCAATCCATTCTTTAGCCTTATCCATTGTCCAGCCGTCCGGATTATCATCAGTCTTTTTGACAAAGCGGTAAGCCTGTAATACCATGGCTTCGGGATCATGACCCTCCGGTACTTTCTCCGGCTTTAGTTTGGCGATAATAATGGAAACGCCTTCCACGCCCTCCAATTTCTTGCGCCGGAAGGTCTCCGGGATAAAATCCTGGGGGTCACGCATTCGGTAGCGAATCTCGTTGGCAGTCTCCTCCCAAACAGCTTCGGTGTATAAGTCGGCGGTCAAGGCTAGGCTTCGGACTTCAGGGGACTCAGGCTTCAGGCCAAAAGTAGTTGGCCCGAAGCCAGATGCCTGTAGCCTGTAGCCCGAATTGGACTGCTGACTGCCGACGTCCGACTGCCGACTATCTTCAGCCTTTGCACCGCTGGAAGGGGTACAAACAAACAAATGCTCTTTGGGATAAGACGCCTCGCCATGCTTGCTGGTAATGGAATAATGGTGATCCTTGGACTTCATCCGGGAAGCCTTACCCTGGGCCGAAATGATGGATTTAAGCTGCGCCTCGGAAGGATACGCCTGATCCCGGTAAGAAATCAGCCAGTACTTGATATGTTTGGACTTGCTCAGGAACTCAGTGAAAAACTCCTGGGCGTTGGACTGGGTTACCGTGGGCGCATCGGTGATATAATTTTTGGCCTTGTTCTCGGTAACAATCTCCTTGTCTTTCCAATAGGTCATCAAACCTTCCAGAAAGTGGTAGCTCTTCTCGTAATTGGTGGTGCTGAAATGGGTGGCATAGGGCGGGTCAAAATAGGCCATGTCAGCCTTGACCTTGGGGGCTAACTCCATGATGTCATGGTTGTAAGCCTTGTTTTCATGGCCGTTGTCAAACACCAGGGCATTGACCCGGTTGCATAAATTTGCGAAGCGCTCGGTAAATTCTTTCGGGGTATCGGAGCGTTTTTCATTAAGGTTGGTAGCCGAGAAATGCCCAAAGCCACCCTTACCGGATAAACACGCCCTGACTAAGGCAAACAGGGCAATGTCTTTCTTGTAGCCGTACAGGTCGTCAATATTAACTCGGATGTTGTCAATAATCTTGTGCACGCCTGGGGCGTAAAATATCCCCTTGAAGGTTTTCTGTACAAAGTCCCCGGCCTTGGGATTGTCTTTGGTTAATCTCTCGATATCTTCAGCGGAGAGGCGGGTATTATTATTCTCGATAATGGCTCTGGCAACATGGTAGGCAAAGCGCAGCCGGTCATTGGTAATAACCTGAAGTCCCTTGCTTTTGTACATGTACCCCACCACCGCCGAACCGGAAAAGGCGTCAAAGACGCTTTTTATATCTTCCGGGGTGTTACGCCATATCCAATCCACCAGTTTTTGCTTTGAGCCGATGTAGTTGGTGATGTACTTCGGGCGCTTATCCGGCGGCAGTTCTTCGGTGACTACCTCTTCGGCAGCCAGAGCCGCAGCCTGTAGTTCCTCATCCAACAGCAGGGCGTCGGCTTCCAGCAGAAAATCCAGCTTGGCTAAATCGGTAGTGAATAATTCCACAACAACACCTCAAAATAAAAAAGGGGGTCACGAACAGGTTTGAGTCCTGAGTAATGAGTTTGGAGGAAAGGCTTTTCCTCATCTCTCAACTCTCAGAACTCAAACCTGTTTCTGTGATCCCCAACAATCACGCCGGCTGGGTCTTGGGTCACCCATGCGAGATGATCGGTCTCTACCGGCTTTGGTTACATCAATTAGCTGATTTAATTTTTGTTATTTTATCGTCAATTATTTTTAATCATTTTCGGTTATCCGCCAATTCTTTAATTTCCTGCGGCGTTTTAATATCGTCTGGTATCTCCGACTGACTATAACAACGACAGTCTGGGTGTTTCGGAGGGCCGACAAATTTAGCTAATGGATAAACCTGTCCATCCAGGGAAGCACATTCCGGACAGGTGCGTTCATCCTCTGCCGTCTGCCAAACCACTTTCTCTATGCCTACCGTATGGTAGAATTTAATCTGCCCCTGATTATGTGCTCTAATGGTTTCTGTTCTGGCAATCAAAGTCATTCTGGTCTGGGCGGTTTTAAAGACCGTCTTGCCCGCCCGGCGGAAGACTTCCCGGTCTTTAATCACCCCACCCAAATCTTTGACAATATCCGGCGCGCCTTTGCCTGTAGAAATTCCCAGAGAGATGACCTGATTTATCCCGTCTTTTAGCTCACGGCTTACCTCTCCGGCCAACTGGATATTAAAGTTGGTCATAAAATCCAATGCCTGGGTATCCACAAGCTGGAAGACATTGCCGGTCATTTTTTCGATACCCTGATCAGTCAAGTCGTTATAAGAGGGGAGCTTACCCTTAACCAGGGCTTCAATGCTATCGTACATGCCCTGTTTGTAAGTGGTCTTGATGGCTTTGGTCATAATCAAAGAATGATTCTTTTCCAAATCTGTAATAATTTCGCCAACCTGCTTTTGTAACTGCTTGAGGGCTTTCTGGTTTATCTTCTTGACCCCGGTCAGCGAGCCGAGATTGTCATAGCGCAAGAGATTTAATTTGACCTCTTTTTCGACGGCCTCCAGGACATTAATCAGGCTGTCAATCTGGGACTGGGTGTATTTGTCCCGCTGCTTGATTGCCTGACTGGTAGCTTCCCGGATGAGTTTATTCAGATCAGGCATATTAGGCTCCAGACTTCAGGCTCCAGGCTTCGGGCAAAGAATTTTCCTGGAGCCCAGAGCCTGAAGCCTGAAGCCTATTAATAGCCTGTTTATAAATCCGGTTCACATCCTCAATCTCCGCCTTGGCCAGATTAGCCTGCTCTTTGGCCTTATCCAGCCCCAGCATTTCCTGAGCGGTTTCAATGGAGATAATCCCGGCGTTAACCATATCCACAATGGTTTTGGCATCCGGTATATCCAGAGGCTTTTTGCGTTCATCATCTTTTTTAGCTAATTCTACTTCCGGGTTCAAGTCCATCTTCAATTGCAAAGAGTTTTTGGAGATCAGCCCGCGGTCAAATAATTCCAGCAGCAGTTTTTTAACATCCAGTTCGTTGTTCAAATCAAGTTCGGGAAAGATAAACTGAATGCTCTTTTCCTGATAGCCTTTAATCTCCTGCCAGTCATCAAATATCCAGCGCAAAACGGCCTTGGCATATTGCTTTAGCTCTCGGATAACTATCAGCACCTTGCGGAAGGCAATTGATGCGGTGGCGAAGTTCGGCCCCTCGGCGCTGACTATCGCCCGGCTCATCCCCATGGCCACCATGATGTCTTCCTTGACGTCCTGAATGTCTTTCTGGGTGGATAATACCTCGCCCTCGGCGCCGTGGGTGGAGACATCCACAAAGAAGGGGACTACCACCCCGGAGCGTAAGTCCATTTTGTTAAATACCCCCCGGATGGTTTCCAGCATCTTTTGATCGGGCATGATCAGCTTTTGCCCAAACTGCCCGCCTACTTTGACCAGACGCAAGGGTGTTGTCCATCGTTTGGCTATGGCCTGCTGCGCCCTGCGATAATCCCGTAATAACTCAATGCTCTGAAAGGCCGGTAATATCATGGAGTTGCCCTGGCTGGCAAAGACGGGCGCCCGCCATTTCAGATGCAGCAACTGCTCAATCGGCAGGGTGATGCCGTTTCCTGCCCCAATCCTCTCTTCGGAATATTGCTTAGCTTCCGTCAACTCTCCCTGGATGTATTTTGCCTTAATGGACAATGGGTTAAGGCAAAGCAGTTGTTCGATATTATCTCCGGCTTTGTTGTAGCGTTTATAGGCATAACCGGAACCCTTGACTATAGTTTGAATCAACACATCCGAGAGCAGCTTATGCAGGTTGAGTTTGTCGGCTAATTCTATAGCCTCCCATTTTACATCCTCGTCATCGCAGGTGATTTTGATTTCATCCCCCACGGCAAAGGCTTTCCATGCGTCAATCACATTGGCCACAATCGGTTCTTCCACATAGTATTCCCAGGCTTTTTTCGCCCGTTCTTCCCATGTGGCGGGAATGGCCTCGTTGACGTTGAGTTTACTGAAAGCGCTGGAATCCAAGGCGGCGACGGTACATAAACAGTCGTCAGTTGTCAGTCGTAAGTCGGCAGTCAAAGGATTTCCGAATGCCTTGGCTTTTGACTGATGACTGCCGACTGCCGACGGATGACTTTTCTTCTTGTTTTTAGTTTTCATTTTTGTTACCTATCAGGCTGCTTTTTTGAGTTGTCCCGAAAAAATCCCCAGCTTTTCTAAAAAGGCCGAATCCATGTCCTGCGCTGTTTTTAGTTCTTCGTGCGGATCAACTGTTCTGTAGTTATTTTCAATCACCGCGGCGGCATTATCGGCGCTGCAAACCGGATAGTAGGCGCAAGGGGACTGAAAGTGAAAGCAAAAGGCGGTGTTTTGATATAAATACCCCCGCCGCCGGGCAATCAGGAAATTCTGGGTCAGTTCCCAAAGCTCGCTTTTTAGCACATCGTAGCGGGATTTGGGAATATAAAATTTCTCCCGGTGAAACATTTCCGGCTCAGTATATTTGGTGCACAAACGCTGCTGGAAATCCTCATCGCTCTCAGGCAGCTTACGCTGGGCGGTGGTCTTGCCGGTCTTGGACTTGGCCAGCAGTTCCGCCCGCCGGGCTTCAAATTCAGCCTCCGTTTCTCCTTTGCCTTGTTGCAATCTGGCTTTGGCCAGGATATTGTAAATGATACCCGCCACGGGAATGCCCAAAACCTCCCGGACATACCAGGCATAAAGGATGACCTGAAAATCAGTCCAGAGCTTTTCGGTATAAGCGGAATCCAATTGTGATGTGGTCTTGTGTTCCAGCAAAAAATATTCGTTGCCGATTTGGACGATCCCATTCACCTTCCCCGCCAACACAAAACTATGGGAGGAATATCCGGTGGCCGGATTGATAATCTTTCCCCCAAAGAGCTTGTTTAACGCAACCACCTGGAAATCTTCCTGCGGATAGCGGGCAACATAACCCTTCATCATGGCGGTGGCCAGATGCCAGCTTTTCTTCTGTTCCTCGTCCTGAGCCGCATTGGGATAAGCCCGATTAATATGTTCCAGTACTTTTTCCAGGTTCCGTTCCCCATGCCAGAGCGCCAGACATTCATGAATCAGAGATCCAAAGGAAAGGTTGTTATCCGGCTCTACCGGAACCAGCCCTTGCAAATAGCGCAGGGCGCAGGCCCGGCGGCAGTTGCGGAAAAGATTCCACAGGGAATAAGTGGTAATCATTTTGCCGCGTCCAGCGCGTCCTTCGTTACCGCCGCTTTCCGGCGGCAATAAAGCGTCTGCTTTCGGCAAATGATTATTGCACTCGTCAGACACAGAAACCATGTTCTCATCCCTTTGTATTTCCATACTGCTCTCCTTAATCACTGCTTCTCATGACATATTGATAAACATGCTGTAATGCTGCTCATATAAAAATTGGGTCCGTTAAAACCGGAATCGGAATCTCCGTTATCGTCTGTCCCCAGACGTTGTCATCCCGAAATTGCTCCCGGATCAGCAGGGCGCAGCGTACCGCATCAATTATATGGTCGTTGCCTTTGGAATACTGTACCCGGCCGTTAGTCATAACATAGGTATGCGTGCTAAACTGGGATTCTATATCCACATCGTCTATGGGCAACACCAGTTCCCGCCGTTGCAAACTACCGGTTATAAGCGAGGTCATATATTCTTTGGCGGGCTTTTTCTTTTCCGCACCATTTTCCTCCAGGTAAACGGGAATGCTGCTGCCGAAATCAAAGCCGCGCAGTCTGTCCTTTAAACCCAGGGAACGGTATTTATCCAGGCTGATTAATTCCTGGACTATCGATAAACCGTTGCCGCCGTTATCCAGCCCGATACCTGCCGGGTTATAATAGCGGTCAATTAAGGCTAAGCAGGCCGAGATGTGGGGATAGGCCACGTGCTCCAGATGCACCCGCAAAACCAGTTTCAGGTGTAAACGCTCGTTTGGCTCCTGGGTTTCCTTAAACACAACGATTTCAGTGGGATCGTTGGTATAACCGGTGTCCACTCCCACCCAGAATGTCCCGGACAGGTGTGCCAGATTCAATAGCATATCCAGCCGGCTCTCCACTGCCTCTTCGCTCTCGCAATCCTTCAATTCCTCGCCGGTAATAACGATGCGCTGGGATTCGGGGATATCCTGGCGACACAGGGTCAGGTATTCTATATTGAACGCCCCGTAACTTGGCCAGCCGTGTTCTCCGGCCACCTCATGTTGCCAGCCGGCGGTATCCATCCCACCATAAAATTCCTTTAATTCTTCCTTGCGCCCAGGCGTCCAACTGGGATTTAACCAG
>JACRJN010000135.1 GCA_016235675.1 Candidatus Schekmanbacteria bacterium | reverse complement strand
GAAGCGAAGCAATCTCCATGCGTGCACATGAGATTGCTTCGGCGATAAGGCTGCCTCGCTTTTGACGCTTTGGGTCTCTTATTGAGAACGCTACCAAAAAGTTAAATTTGACTAAAACAGCAAGTCAACTTTTGCAAAAGCAAAAAACAGGATATTTTTAAACCGGTTTTTAAAAATTCATTTCATTTTTGCTTTATTTTTTTCATTTCAGAGGGCATAAAATCCTTATCCCAACCTGTCAATATAAAATGGACGACGTACTACGTCAGAGCGTAATAAGCCACCCGAATGGTTTATACCGCCTACGCTCTGACGAGAAAGAGAAAAATGCAAAATGCAATCCAAAATT
Source organism: Candidatus Schekmanbacteria bacterium (assembly GCA_016235675.1). GTDB lineage: Bacteria > SZUA-182 > SZUA-182 > SZUA-182 > SZUA-182 > JACRJN01. The sequence goes on along the minus strand of JACRJN010000135.1, from coordinate 33,285 downwards.
CAAAAAGATTTTTTGACAGGATTAACCATCTGGACAGGGTAATTAACCTGAGTTCGGGATAACAAGCTATAGTTTCCCCCTTTAGCAAAGGGGGATTAAGGGGGATTTTCATATGGTAATCTTCCATAAAAAATCATATTTTTCAATAAAATGCTCTATTTGAATAATTACTTAAGGTTAGATTCAATTAGAAAATCTCCCCCACCCCTCTTTGCCAAAGAGGGGAAAATCATGTGCAGATTTGTCTAACTTATTGTATTTGCAATAAACTTATCCCGAACTCAGGGTAATTAATTTAATTTTTTTATCTTGTAAATCCTGCTTATCCCGTCTAACCCCAATACTGTTCACTTAACGTAGCGCAGACCTTTAGGTCTGCTCCGAAGTGCTCGCCAAAGCCACCCCATAAGCAGGGCTAAAGCCCTGCGCTACGTCTTAAGTGAACGGTATCCCGTCTAACCCGGATTATTCATAAACGTAGCGCGGGGGCTTGTCCCCCGCTCTTCGGCCAATCAGCCGGGGATAAACCCCGGCACTACAAAAATCAATGGATTGCCCCAATTTATGAATAATCCGGGCTAAATACTCCTTCCTTAATTTTTAATTTGACAGATTGATGAATCACAGTTTATGAGCATCGCAGGTATAACTCCTGACAGTTATTCTTTAATGATTGATAGCGAAATAGTATCAGATATTATATCTTTTAAAACTAATTTGTATAACTGCACCCTACCGGGCACACTAAAAACAAAAGGCGGAATCTGTCAATATTTGATTCCACCTTTTTTAAATTTTATTTAACCCTACGTATAGGGGCATAGAAATTTCAATTATACCCTATTTGGCTCCAGACTCTGGGCTAATTCAAATACCCTCCAAGGGAGGGTCTCTTTCTGCACCTGAAGCCTAATTTAGGAATAACGGTACTTTAATATCTTCTAAGTCCCTTATTACTAAAACGGCCTACCGCCTTGCGGGACCCCCACTGCTTCACCGTGACAGCCTAAACAGATGTTATATCCTGGTAAACGCAGACGGTTTGGCTCATCGGAGCCTTTTATTGTGGTTTCATTTTTCAACACACCCTTTTGATGGGCGTTGTGGCAAGATGAACAGGTTAATCTTTCCACCCCCTGTTCGTCTTTATCTAAGGGAATTAATAGACCAATTACCCGCTCGGTAGATTTTATCTGACTATCAATCTTGGGAGGCGGTACATTACCATAATGAGTTACCCGAATAGGATGAAATCTGGTTTTTCCCATATGACAATTTTTACATTGAAACTGCAACGACCCTCTTATCTTCCAATCCTTTCGATCTATAATATTTCTATCCGGCACCTCATAATGACAGAATAAACATAATTCTTCATTTATCTCCCCATTCGGCTTTATCTGATTTTTATGAGGACTCCAAGCCATCACCGACCCTTGCACATGACAATTTAAACACATTGCATATCTGGATTGGCGATACCGCTCATCTATTTCAGAATCAGCCCACTCAAAGGTCTGCATAATTTCTGAAGGATACCGACGCAAAAACATCGGATTATTTTCTTTTACTTTCAAATTATTTTGTTCCTGCAATCTTAGATCATGACAGGTTATACAACTGATTTTACCGTCAGGTAATGGGAAATCGGCGGGAGGCATTTTAAATCTGGCATTATCGGTATTGATTTTAACATCTACCAGATGTTCCTCAACGCGTGACAAACTGGTATCATGACAACTATTGCATAATTTTACAAAATCAGCGCCAAATTTAAAAGTTGCCTTTTGATCCTTTTTCGGCTCTTCCTCATGACAGATTAAACATGATTTACCGTTCCAGTGTGGATTCTCTTTTTTAGCTAATTCCGGATCCGGAACGCGCAAACTATAGACATAAGCCGGTAAACTCAAGAGCAATATTATAACTAATATTAATTTTATGACTTGACCTTTTTTCACACTCAAACCTATTCTACCCTTGTGATGACTTTAATTTCTCTTTTAATTGAATTTTTTAAAGGCACTGCTTATCTGTTCGCGCAAAAGAGGCTGATTCGGTTCAAGCTTTAATGATTTTTCCCATTGTGCTTTGGCCGCATCCTGCAAACCTTGATAATAATAAGCATACCCTAAATTTCTGTATGCCTCCGCATTATTATTATCTACATCCAATGCCTGGGTAAACCTATCCACGGCATCTTTATAACGACCCAACCTTTTATAGGCATTTCCTAATCTGTTCAAACCGTCAACATCTCTGGGACTTATTTCGACATATTTTTCATATTGGGCGATCCCTTGATCATTCATCCCCATCCCGAAATATGCTTCACCTAAACCGACATACGCTTCGCCGAATTTCGGATTAGCTTGGATTGCATTCTGAAATTCTTTTACGGCTTCATTATACCACTTGTCATTTTTCTTGCCGAAGGTCTTCTCCTGCACCTTACTCATATATGCCTCACCTAAATTATAATAGAGTCTCGGATTAGGCCCGTTTTCAATCCCCTTCCTGAATTCCTTCATAGCGCTATTATAATAGCCTTTGGCATTAAATATTACACCGCGTACATTATAAATCCCAACCTGAACGTCTTTTTGGTCAATATTCAGTGTCTTTTTCCATTCATCCAAGGCTCGGTCATTATCGCCCATTCCATAATACGCTTCACCGATTAAATCATAGGCAACTCTATTGTTTGCACCGGCCGCCAGAAGACTTTGAGCTGTTTCTAACGCTTTATCGTAATGCTTCATTTTTAAATAGAGTTTAGACAAATTTTTATAAGTGTCGACATCATTCGAATTATTGCTTAGCTCTTTTTGATAATAATCTATAGCTTTACTTAAATCGCCTTTATCTTCATAAATCCAGGCTAAATTATAATTCGCCAAAGGCAATTTTGAATTTAAATTCAATGCCTTCTCATACCCTTCTATTGCACGATCGGTATTATTTTTTAAATCATATATAAAGGCAACTGCAAAATGATAAACCGGCTCATTCTTTTTTTCTATTACCAATTTGGTATACTTTGTCAATGCAGCACCTATTCTGTTCAATTTATTATAATTTCTTATCGCTACTTTGTGCGCTTTGACATTTTTCTCGTCTTCTTTCAAAGCATCATTGGCTTTTTTTAAAGACTCTTCATATTCACCTTTGCGATAAAGATTTTCGGCATCTTCCAAATTACCGGCCATAACATTAACCGGCAATAAAGCTATACCAGCCGCTAATGAATAATATAAACATAGCAGCATTAATCTTTTTTTAGGCATAGACACATCTCCTCATAGTTGCCTACAAGATTTAAATTTTTTTAACCTTTTTTTAATTTTTATTTCGCCGCCTAGATTTTACCTAACACTACATATACAACTAACATTAGAAAAGAAAAACCTAATAATATTAATAATACTTCTGCTATCGCCAACATTTTTAATCCTCCTTTTTATGTTTAGCTGTCATATTTTTCAATTTTTAACCATTTCCCCTTTATTTCGACCCAGTCCTGAAATTCCCATTTTTCTCTTTCCACTTTTACCGATTCCCCGGTTGTTTTATATTTTTGGTTTTCAGTAATTACAATCTTGAGCATTACTTTACCAAACTTAAATTCACCTTTAGGTAAAATGCTAACATCAACAACTTCCACTTGAATATATCCATCCGTTACACCGGGATAGGTCACAAAATCCTTAAATTCCCAGAGCGGAACACGTTTCTTATATACCGGAATTAATAGTTCATACATCTCTTTATAATTTCTTTTAGCATAGGCTTTAGCGTATTTTTCTGCTACCGTTCTTAATTCTTTTTGTTTTTTTTGTATAATCTCTTTATCTTCAACAGCTATGGCGCTATTATAATTTATATTTATATACAGTATTCCAAATAAAACCGCCGTATTTATGATTAAATATTTAATATATTTATTCCGCAGCATTTGCTCCACCGCTAACGATAATTCATTCATGGGGAGTATCAACTCCCCATGAATGATTATCTTGTTTAACTACTCTATCAAACGCTCACTGGCGTTTTGCAGTTTTTCTTTGGCTGAATTCAACAAAGCTGCGGCATAATCGACATTATGTGCACCTTTACTGCCATCACTTACTACAAATTCATAATTATATAAAGCATCGTTATATAATTCCTCTGCAGCACCGACATTTTTACCGCGTTGTTTTGCCTGCTCGATGCCTTTACCCACTTCGTCCACCAACGGCTCGACCTGTGTTAACAACTCCTTGGTACTGGTTTGCCACTCAATCATTGTTGCGCCATGACCCTCATCGCCGTGACAATCCGAGCAAACCTTTGGAGACATTTTCCATTGATTTTCCTGTAAATGGCAATCGGTACAGGTAGCACTGTTGGGATACATATAATTCGGGGTATCCTCTACTCCTGCACCTTCAATACCCAGGTTCATTTTCTTCTGCATTTCATGACATAATGTACAATCTCTCGGTGCACGTCTATCGTTATGACATCTAAAGCAGATTTCCATTCTCGGCATTACCGCGCCATTCTCTTCTCTGAATTCATCCGGGCCGTGAACAATTTCCGCATGGCAGTCAATACAAGCTATTCCCTTGTCCAAATGTATAGCGTGAGGAACAATAATACCTTTTCTTCTTTTTTCCGACTGCCCCTTAAAACTCATCAAGGCGTTCTTTATCACAAAATCCGCGATATTCTTTTTTGAATGCCGGCCGCGGTTGCCTAATTTTGAATGACATCCCCGGCAATTCATCTCTACATTGTTCCAAAGATAGCTGTGTCGATGTAACTGTATCCGATAATTCCCATGTTCATCGACTTTTTTGCAGGGCCCCATCCCTAAATCGACTTCCACATTATGGATATATTGAGGCAATATTATATGATCCATCTTTTTTTCCGACTCAATTAAATCCGGTGTCAACACTAAAGTACCGGGAGCCGGCCACTCATAATGATGTTCTAATTCTTCCTGTTCATGGGGATCATGCATCTCCAATCCCATTTGCCCGGTGATTGAATTCACTAAATCTTTCATGGCTAAAACTTTGGCCGTCATGTAACCAACCAACCCTTCGCGATAATGACAGCTTACGCAATCAATATGTCTTTTACCATGACTGGATTTCGCCCATTGATCGACTTCCAGCACCATATTGTGACAAGCCATACGACAAAACGGGGGACTCGATGAAAAATGGATTAGCTCAAAATTCAGGAAACCAAAAACTATCAGACCTATTACACCAAACAATATCGCCTTAGGTTTATTCTCGCGAACCCATGTACGCAAATTACCTAACATTTAAAGGTTCCTCCTCTCTGACTGACCTTATTGGATAATTAGTTTATTTATCGGGAGCTACTATGCTTCATGCCCGGCATTTCCGACTTTGCTGTTTAAGAACGGTTCAAATTTTACCTCCCCTAAATCGCCTTTGTCCCCCTTATCGTTTATCCTTTTTGCGATTTCTTCTTTATCACTCAAGCCCCACCAATTATTTTGGGCATCGATTTCCGGAGTACCTTCACCCGGCTTCATTTTAACATAGTAAAAATTATATCCACCGTTAGAATATATATTATTATGAGTTATTTTCGGTGCAGAGTTATCCTGGCAAATTATCCCTTTCCACCATGACTCACCTTTTCCAAAAATGATATTATAAGTCACATTAGGGGATGAATAAATAGTACAACTTACCCCTCTGCCTTCCGCACCGATAATAGTGTTATGAATTATTTCGGGGTTTGAATATTCTTCACAGGTTATTCCGATATTGTTATCCTCTATTATATTGTTGGCAATTAAGGCACCCATCGAATGATTACGACACTTTACCGCTTCTTCATTATTTTTAAATACATTATTCCGTATCACCGGAGAGGATTTATCACAGATAATCGCGGTTTTGGCTTTTTCGAACTGACAGTTTTCCACTATACATCCATTGCCCTCAATTAATTCATCGCTGTTATAATCGAAGCTTTCATCCATAAATCTTAAACCGTCCCATAGTTCTTCTTCATTCGATGCTACAAATTTAATTTTTTTGTCCTTTGCTCCTATTGCCTGAAAATTCCCTCGCACTACTATCGAGGTATAGGGCGCCACTCTAACCACTACTCCAGGCTCTATGGTTAATTTTATATCCGGCAATATCGTCAAATCCCGATTTACAATATACGGACTTTTAACTAATTGTAAAACAGTATTTTCTTTTACCTCTCCACCTATGATTGTTCCGCCGGACTCCTTTTCTTTACTCAATTTAGTGCGCCTTACCAAATCGATTTTACTCTTTTTTACAGCTTTTTTCGGCTCTTCCGCTTCATGAGACGCTTTGCCGCAACCATTAAGCAGCAATATCAACATAAAGCCGGCCAAAAACGCTTTTTGAACTTTATGCCGTTTATCCATGCTTCCCCACTCTCCTTATTCTGGATAACCACTATTAGGTAATTTGAGGTCGCTTATTAGTGACTAAACAGATGTATCATATGAGTTATATGACCTACCATAAAATCACCGGTTAAATACATTACATAAATTAAGCCAATCAATTCAATGATGGTTATTAATTTACCTTTGAATCCCAAAGGTGGTATATCGAGATGATATGCCGCAATTTTTTCAGCCGTAGCCAATTCCCCAGTTAAGGTTTTATTTGCCGTTGCACTGGTTGGATCAAAAACTAATTCCTTTTCGGTTGATGTATTCATTTTTTTCCCTCCCGAATTTTCCGCACTTAATAAATTACTGGTTGAATGGCAAAAAGCGCTTTCCCCAAATTAACCAGGAATGGAACACCGATTGCGATAACTACGCAAAAAACAATAAATATCAACGTTACATTTCTTTCCCTTCTTACATCCCCCTCTGTTTTAATATCGGTGTGGGGAGGGAAATAACGCCCTTTTGGAATATACCGAAATTTACCTAAAGTCATCGGAGACATCCTCCTTAAAAAAACTGGTTATTATGTTGAAACTACATTAACGTATTATTTTTTGGTGGCACCGGCATTTTTTAACATCAATCTTATCTCATCATATTTCGTCGGCGGATCCAATTTTTCCCGCGTCCGTGATGAGTGGAAATATTTCATCCGGTACAAGGCATCGTAAGAGTGACAGTCTATACAAAACTCATACAATACATCTTTGCGCAAAAAGCTGGTATTGGTTCTTCCCTCTTCATTGACTCCGGTTCCTTTCTTAAACTCCCTTTGATACCATTTATGCGGATTATGGCAGGTTGGGCAGGTCAAATCGCCGTTGTCCAAGGATATTTCACCGCTGTCTGTATATGGTGGATAAGCCGGCCTGGTATTATCATCCATCATACGATTCGTCATAACTGTATTCAATGTTTTGTAGACGTATTTTAACGGTTGATAAGATGGCACCCATTGAGTGTCAAAGGCTTTTCTGATACCCACCAGGAAAGGATAGGGATGCAAGCCGTGCTTTGGCTGTTTGACCTGGGCCGGCTCGTTATCCGAATGACAACTGGTGCAAAATTGAACTGCACGATCGCTTTCCACCCCTAATAATTTATTCCAGTCCTGAATATACGGCGGCCCCCATTTTCTGGCCCATAAACGTACTTCATTATATCCATTATGGACAATATGGCAGGCACTACAGATACCATCCTGCTTGACCGTTCGGCCCGCTAAATTTTTTGCGGCAGGCGCGGTTATATTCATGTCATGATCCGTTCCTTCAACCAACGCCTTTTCGGGATGACAATCACCACAAAAATCGGGACTGGGAAGATTTCTTTTTCTTAAGAAACTGTTTGACTGATCCCCTTCCACAGGTACACCGGGACCGCCTTTATCCTGCGCTGCATCCCATAAATGCGGATCATGGCAGGATGCACAATATACTTTGCCGTTTTTATCCCGGTAACCGGCAAAATTAAAGAGCGGGAAGGAGGTACTGCCCTCTGCTTTACGAATATCGGCATTTATCGGGTGCGAATCCTTACCGAATGAAATCAGTTTTGTTTTCGCAGGGCCGTTTTCGTTGTGGCAGCTCCTGCACAGTTTCGAAATACCGTCGGTACCGGGCCCCAATTCCCGTGCCCATAACTTGACATCGTTGAGCGTATTATGCACAACATGGCAAGCACTGCATACCCCGCCCTTAGAGATGCTTACACCAAAATAATTCTTTTCGTTCGGCGCCGAAACCCGCATATCATGATCTGTCCCCACAACCGTATCTTTCTTTGGATGACATTTAATACAAAACGCATACCCGTCAGTATTTTTGGCACGCAGGAAGCTATTTGTCATATCGCCTTCTGCCAGCTTCCCATCACCTTGTTCCGCTTTCTCCGCGTCCCACTGATGGAGATTATGACAGGATGAACAATAAACTTTTCCAGGGGAGACTTTGGCCAGATCATCATCATATGTGGGGAAATTCGGAGCTTCCGCCTTCCCTTGAAGGGCGCCGCGAATATCTTTTCCTAACGGATGGGTATTTTTGCCAATCTGTTTTACCTCCGCACAACGACCGTCACTATGGCAACTCTGACAAAGTTTAGCAACCGGATCGTCTCCGGGACCTAGCGGCCTGTTCCACAAACGATATTTATAGGCCGCGTTATGTACAATATGACAGGCTCCGCAGACACCGACTTCTGAAGTAGTTTGACCGCGTAGATTTTTTTCTTTCGGACGTGAGAGCGCCAGATCATGCTTGGTATTTTTTATCGGCCATTTATCGCCGTGACAACTGGCGCAGATAGCAAAATTATTATCGTTTGCCGCGATCCGTAAAAAGCTGTTACTGGCGTCGCCTTCCGTTTTTACACCCGGGCCTTTTTCTTTTTTATTCGGATCCCATCTGTGAGGATTATGGCAAGAAAAACACATTACTTTACCATTTTTTACCCTGTTTAGCTCATCATCAAAGAGTGGTAAATTGGTTGTTGGCGTTATCCCCAAATTTAGTATGCTTGCGCCGGTCGGATGTGTATATTGCCCCAGTTGTTTTACTTCAGCAACCCGACCTGCTGCATGACAGGTAAAGCATAACTTTTCACCTGCATTCGCCCCCGGCCCAATCTCTCTGCTCCACAATCTGTAATATAAGGCATTATGCGGCGTATGACATGTACCACAAATTCCCGTTTTACCTTCGCTTTTTCCCAAAAGCTTATGTACAGTCTCTTTGGGAAGTTTTAACATTTCACTTTGATCCTCACCCAACATTTGAATACAATGAGAACGCGGATGTTTATAAGCCATCATGGACATATCATGGTCACTATTTTCAATATAACTTTTATCTTCATGGCAGTCATTACAAAGCGGCGAACCAACATCATTTTTTATGCGCAGAAAACTATTGGCAGCATCACCTTCGACTTTAGCAATATCTTTTTTCTCCATGGAGTTAGCATCCCACCGGTGAACATTATGGCAACTGGCGCAATTTACATTACCCTTTTTCCCATCAAGTATTTTTACCCCTTCCTCGCTCCATAGCGGCAGTGATGTTTCTCCGTCAACCTTGGTTATGGAAACTCCAACCGGATGGGAAATCTTTCCCAACTGTTTTTTCTTGGCCACTTCACCTTCAGAATGACAGCTTAAACATAATCTGGCAATCGGTTCGTTGTTATTGGCCGGTTTTCTGGCCCACATCTTGGCCCCTTGTCCGCCGTGAGGCAAATGACAGGCGCTGCAAAGCCCTCCGCTTTCCGGTGACTGCCCCCAGATATTTTTCTCGTTAGGTGCCGTTTCCCGTAAATCATGTTTGGTGCTGGATATTTGATCGTATTTATCCTGATGACATAAGCGACAGAGATTGGACCCGCTGTTGCTGGCAAGCAATATTTTTGTCCCTTCCGGCGCGTTATGAATTTTATGACAGGACAAACAAATTATTTTCCCGTCACTGCCTTCCCTGGAGCCGCGATTTTTCGCTTCCTGGGAGATTTGTGCATATTTCGGTACTATATTTACCGGATGTGTACCTCTTTTTTCCGCTTCAGCCCGATCATCGACGTATTTATCTTTATGGCAGATTCCGCATAACTCTGAATTCTTTATAGATTTTATTAATAATTTATAACCGCCCTTTGCCCCATGAACCCTATGACAGGATTGACATATAACCTGATCTTTCATAAAGCCGGTTTTTCCGCCGAGATCATATACTTCCTGAGGTATTTTTATAGTGGTTACATCGACAGGATGATTATTGTGCGCCTTGCTTCTAACTTTATTAACATGACACTGCTTACATATGAAAGAATTGGGATTTTCAAACCGTAAGAATACAGTACGCTCCAGCATCTGCTCTTCTTGTTTCTTACCCCAATCGACGCCGTGCGCGCTGTGGCATGTTCCGCAATATATTTTACCGTCTTTATTCAATGGGAAGGTTTTCGGGACTTGTACATTTTCGGAAGGGATAACATAAACGGGGTGGCCGCCGGGCATCCACGTTTGATCCCGTGAATCTCTCACTGATCCGTCATGGCATGTATAACATATCTCTTCAGTACTGACAACACCCAATCTTCCGGCAATCATAACAGATACCTCACGGATAACCCGGTCTACGAAGATTTTATTTCCCGGCATAACAAAATCATCCATCCAGCAAATATGACAGTTAGCACATTCGCGTTTAGAGGAAATTACCGACGCCTCAATACCAGATATTTGAAATAATTGGCTTACCAAAAATAATATAATAAATTTTATAAACTTATTTCTCTGCATCATACCTAGCAATTTTGATTGTAAGAAAACCACATCTTCACCAAAATTATGGCAGTTTAAATACACTTAATTTATGACCTAATTCTTGTACTACATACAATCTATTTGTGCCGTCTATATAAATACTGATAGGAACATTAAATTTTAATTCTTTATTCTTGTCTTTGGCAATTACACCGACGTATTCGCCGTCTTTCGTAAAAACCTGCACAACTCCCATATAACCGTCGCTGACATACACCCGGTCATGAGCGTCTACCGCAACCCCTTTGGGACGGAAAAAAGTGCCTTCTTTTATCCCCCATTCGCCGATCTCTCTTAAAAATTTCCCAGCTCTGGTAAATACCTGCACCCGCGTATTCAACACATCTACCACGTAGACATTATAACTGCTGTCAACCGTCATATTATGCGGATAGCGAAATTTGCCTTCCTCATCGAATCCATGTCTGCCGACTGTTGTTTCCAATTTTAAGGTATCTTTATCAAAAATATGAATTCGATGATTATCATTATCCGTTATCCATATTTTTTCATCTTCATCCGGAGGGCTTACAACCAAAACATCGGTCGGATCAGGTAGGGCTTCATCCCCCTTTTTACGAGGGAGTTCGATCTTTTTCAGATATTTACCGTTACTATCGAAAACTTGTACCCGATGATTTCTGGTATCTGCTACATAAATATTTCCGGCTCTGTCGGCACCCAATCCCATAGGCATATTAAGGGAACCTTCATCGCTGCCGAATTCACCGAATTTGAATAGAAAGTTACCATTGCTTTCAAAAACCTGAACCCGGTGATTTACACCATCCAACACATATATGCGACTATTTTTCCCCACAACTACATCTGTAGGCTCATGAAACTTCAATCCAGGCCCGCCTTCAAGTTCGAATGAATCAGTAACCAACCTGACAGGGAAAGCAGAGGCGTTCGCACAGAGGGCTAAAGTTAGCCCCAAGGTAATCCAGGGGGCTAACTTTATTTTATTTGTTACACAATCTAACATCACTTTTCTGATCTTTCTGCTGATCCTACAGTTTCTTCAAGAGCAGATTCGTCATACATCCTCTTTTGTTTGAAAATATCCGGAATATAGAATTTCTGATATTTATCAACCATCCCCACGATATTCAAACCGGTTAAATCCTTTACCCGTTCATCATCAAAACCTAGTTTCTTAAAGGGAATTACTGTGTTTACGGAATGACATTCGCTGCATTCACGACCTTTGGTCTCAATACTGGCATGAATCTTGGTTTTGATGGCGGCTTGTTCTTCAGGAGAATATGTACCCTTTTTGGATAAATATTCTTTAGCTTCAGGTGCATCCTGCCGCAAATTGACCATATAATATTTACCTTCCCACATCAGGAAGGGGGTTATTTTGAAGTTAACCAGCGTATTTTCCATTAAAACCCGACCGGTTGCCGCATCGTAATTAGTACCATAATGACGTTGTGAAGCCTGAATTGCCTCAGAACCATCATACCATCTGAAACCGTATTTTCCTTTTTCTTTGGGATCGAATCTGAAATGGCACGTTTCACAAGCACAGAAAACAGTGTGCATATTCAATATCGATCTGGTCATTTTGGCATTGGCATGAGGATTATTGCCATGGCAGACCAGGCACATGGCCGGGTTATTGTCTTTAGGCATTTCCTCTTCAATCCATTCATGAAAGTGAGCATGCTTAATATACCAATCCGTATCTTTATGAATCGTATCCAGTTTTAATTCAGTCTTTTCACCGCCAGCGGGTTCCGCTTTTTCAGACGCATTAATTTCCGGCGTATCTGTTATACCGACTACTTTAAGGACACCCAAGAGCAACATGACGAAAAACATAATCGCCCCTGCTCCCAGCAGCACCTTTTTTCTCTTCATGATTTATCCCACCTCCATAATTTACTGTTCTAGTAAAATAATATCTATTTAACTTTACTTGTTCAATTTAAAAAAGTCGGCGCAACAATTCCAGGAACATCCAAATGAACAAGAAGGCTAAGGTGCCGAATGTCAACACAAAGAACATTTGGGCTGTAATAAACTCTACTATATGTTCGGGGTCTTCCCAATCCATATGCATATTTAAATTAGCCAGGTTCGGCCCCGCTTTGGGTCCTGCGGCATTCTTTCCGTCATGACAAAAATCCTGACCGCAAATCTTCCCTTTATTATTCGGATGGATGGACGCTTCAGGGTCGCTGGTTCTTAAAATCAGATGGATATTATCGGGGTTATACGGCTCATAGTAGGTATGGCAATCAAGGCAATCAGCCGTATCCGTTCTGCCCAGTTCCAAAGCCTTCCAATGATAGGTCATCTTATAAGTATCAACTGCGTTGATGGCTTTCTTGGAAAGTCCCTTGCTCTTCATTAAATCTTTATCGGCATGGCAACTGGCGCACAATTCCACCACTTGTAAACGACCGCGCATAGTTCTCTTCATTAAACGGTGTTCAACGTGCATATAAAAGGTATGTGCCCATTCTTTTTCGGTATGGCAGGCTTGACATCTGGCCAGAACTCTTTCGATGGGTTTTTCCCGGCCTATGGAAGTCCTGGTATAGAGGGGATTTTGATGGCAGTATTTACATACCGGCTTGCCCGGCTCCGGGTTTCTTAGATCGGTACCGTGAACACCTCTTTTGTAGTTTTTATAAACGCCGCGGTGAGAGAAGTCACGTCCCGTGGAAGGTTCTTTCTTATGGCATTGCACGCCGCAATCAACTTTCTGAGTGATTACTTTGTGGGGAATTTCTGCAATGCCGACATGGCAACCGCGACAGGGCACACGACCATGCACCGATTTGGCAAAGGTTTCTTCGTTAACATGGTAAATCTTTCTGTTACCCTGCGCATCAATTCTTCCCATTCCACGGTGCTTATGACACATTAAACAGTTTTCTTCGTCTGCCGCAGCAGCCGCACGAGGAAGAACCGAATACATTGCCATAAGACCAAAGAAGAGGATACCCAGAATCAACCACTTTCTACCTTCTCTTGAGGCCCCATTGGACATAACTTTAAACCTCCTTTTGGGTTAAGATAAGCATTAAAACTTATACAATGTTTTTATTAGAACAACGTTTTATTGTTTTATACTCTATATGGCCTGCCTTGCGAAAGGCACTGTCTCCGAATTTTTAATATATCGTGTATTTACGGTAAAAGTCAAGCAAAAAATTACCCATAATTTTCGCTATTAATCGATTTAAAACCTCTATTATAATAGTGTCACTTTGAATAATTGTTTATTTAATAACGTTTAAAACAATAATCATGAATAATATGTCTATGATCGAAAGCCATCTCTTCAGGCAAATAATCGTAACTAAATATTTCCGCCGCCGCGGCATCGTCCCCCCCTACAGGGCACCCCTTTGCCTGGGCAATAAATACTACTGATATATTATGTTGCCGAGGATCGCGTTTAGGGTCGGAATAAGCATGAAATTGGCGTGTCAATTCAACATCCAGGCCGGTTTCTTCTTTAGCTTCCCGAATTGCCGCCGCTTCCAAAGTTTCTCCATAATCTACAAAACCGCCGGGTAACGCCCACCCATAAGGGAAATTTTTCCGCTTTATTAAGACAATCCCCCTGCTGCCGTGCTCATCTTCACATTCGATTATTAAATCGACGGTAGGAGTCGGATTATAATATTCCTTTACAACGGCTTTACATTGCGGACAAATTATTTCTCCCGCCACTTTTTCCACCTTTGCTCCCCGGCTGATAGATGCAATACGGCTCTTCAGCCAGATAATCCCCATAACGGGCATAGGCTCTGGCCCTGCATCCGGAACAAACACGCCGGTATTCGCAATGTCCGCATTTGCCGCCTAAAATATCGGGGTTGCGCAAATCCTGGAATACTTTAGAATTTTTCCAAATGTCCGCAAAATGCTGCTTGCGAACATTGCCCGCCCAGGCCGGTAAATATCCGCAGGGGGCGACATCGCCTTTGTAGGATATAAAACAAAAGGCTGACCCGCCCAGACAACCCTTAGTCATAGCTTCCATTCCGTGGGTTTGGGGAGTGATCTTAATCCCCTCCGCTTTAGCGCGCTGACGCATGATCCGGAAATAATGGGGGGCACAGGTGGCTTTGAGAGTTATCTCTTTGAATTCCTTCTGCTTGTCGTAAAACCAATTTAAAACATCTTCATATTCCTGAGGGCTGATTTCATCCCCCTCTATTTCCTTGCCGCGTCCGGTCGGCACCAGCAGGAAAATATGAATCGCCGCCGCTCCCAGATTAATCCCTAAGTCGGCAATGGCCGGAATTTCCTTTAAATTGCGCCGGGTGATGGTTGTATTTACCTGGAAACTCAGCCCGGCCTTCTTTAATATTTCGATGCCGCATAATGCCAGGTCAAAAGAACCGGGCATACCGCGAAATGCGTCATGAGATTGGGCGTTTGCCCCGTCGATGCTGATACTCACCCGTTGAATCCCGCATTCCTTGAGACGTTCCGCCAAAGGTTGTGTCAACAAGGTGCCGTTGGTGGCTAAAACCACCCGCAAGCCTTTATTAGTTCCATATTGGGCGATCTCCAACACATCCGGACGCACCAACGGTTCGCCGCCGCTCATGATTAATATCGGTTTAGCCAGTTCCGTAATCTGATCGATTAATTTGTAAGCCTCTGCCAAGCTTAATTCGTCACCGGCACGATCCAATGTTGCAGAACCGCGGCAATGCAAGCAACCCAGGTTGCAGGAACGTGTTAATTCCCAGGCGATCAAACGCGGCAACGCTTCGTCTTTATTTATCGGATGACCGTGATGTGAATGCACTATTTACCTCCCTAAAACCTTGGCCGCTGCTTTGGCATGATAGGTAATGATAATATCGGCTCCGGCGCGCTTGATGCCGGTCAGGATTTCCATCATCACCCGTTCCCCGTCGATCCAGCCGTTGGCAGCCGCAGCCTTGACCATGGAGTATTCGCCGCTGACGTTATAGGCCGCCACCGGCAGATTAAATTCTTCCTTCACTTTGGCGATTATGTCCAGATAGGCCAGCGCCGGTTTGACCATGATAATATCCGCCCCCTCGTCCACATCCAGCGCTACTTCCCTTAACGCTTCCAGGCTATTGGCCGGATCCATTTGATGGGAGCAGCGATCCCCGGATTGCGGGGTGGAAAGCGCCGCCTCTCTGAAAGGGCCGTAAAACCCGGAGGCATATTTAGCCGCATAGGACATGATGGGGATGTTTTTATGGCCGTTCATATCTAAAGACTGACGGATGGCGTCCACCCGCCCGTCCATCATATCAGAGGGCGCCACCATATCCGCCCCGGCTTCGGCATGAGACAAGGCTATTTGCGCCAATACCGGCAAAGTGGCGTCGTTATCGATTTTCCCGTCCTTGGTCAATACCCCGCAATGCCCGTGACTGGTGTATTCGCAAAGGCAGACATCGGTTATCAAAAGCAAGTCCGGTTTAGCCTTTTTCAGGGCACGCAAGGAGCGCTGCACAATCCCGCTTTTGGCATAGCCTTCCGATCCGGCTTCATCCTTTTTGTCGGGCAACCCGAACAGCAAAAGCGCCGGTACCCCTAGGGCCGCTACCTCCCGCGCCTCGTTCACCAAAGTATCGACGGAATAATGATAATTACCCGGCATGGAGGGAATTTCCCGCTTTACATTGGTTCCATGGGTGACAAAAACCGGATAAACCAAATTTTCCACCGACAATCTGGTTTCCCGCACCAAACGCCGTAAATTCGGGGTCTCCCGCAGTCGGCGCGGGCGATAAGTGGGAAAAAACATTTTTTAGTCCTTTTACATAAGCAAGCTTTGAGATTGCCCTAATAGGTAATAAAATCAGATTGCACTATTATCTACAGCTTGCATTTAAAACAGTAATCCCAACAATTTTATTGTTATCTTTTCTGATTAAAATATCATCATCAGTCTCTATAGTTTTAGTAGCTCTTTGCGGCTTCCTAAAACTCAAATATAAAACATCGGCCTCCCGGTCATAATCCACCCACATATGTTCAAGCGGCAGTTTTATAAAACCCGATACCAAACTCAGGCAATTATTAACCAAATCCTTGCTTTTTAATGCCGTCGCCATATTATTTCCCTCTTCGGCCTCTTATCCAACAGATAAGCCGTTATAACAAATCCATCTCTTTTAGAAATTTCTTTGTATACAACAACCAGCCACATATCACCCATATTTCTGACTGCCTTTAATGCTCCGTTGCTACCTCTCACTATAAACCCCGGCGTTTCTATCGTCTCTAAAACTTCGTAAAAATAACCAGCCAAATCATCATGGTTTTCAACAATATGATACCATCTCTCGTGAGTCAATCTAATAGAAACACGGTTTACCGAAGACGCCGTTATCATATTTTATATCCGGACTCTCTATGTTAGAACAATATCAAAACGCTAACCGCTAATCTCCGCATCGGTCAAATAGCAAGCCGGGTCTTGCCCCCAGGTATCTTTATTCACCACTTCGGCTCTGATTCGGCAGCCGCCGCACAAGTGCTTGTAATTGCAGATGCCGCAGCGCCCTTTGACATGTTGCTGCATGTTGCGCAGCTTGTCTATCAACGGATTGGCGTTCATATCCGTCCAAATCTGGCTGAATTTGGTCTGGCGGATATTGCCCAGGGTTACATGGCTCCAGAACTGGCAGGGATGAACGTTGCCTCTGGGATCGACATTGGAAAACTTGCCGCCTGCGGAACAGCCGCCGTGCAGCTTCAACAACTCCACCACTTCCTGTTCCCGTTCCGGCATATGTTTGCGAACATATTGCAGCAAATACACGCCGTCGGCATGATTATCGGTGGTCAGAATTTCGGCCTTGACATCACGCTTATTCCAGTCAAGTGTCTTGTCAATCAAGACGCTCATCACCCAGCGTGACTGCTCATGGGTCAAATCATCCTGCACCATTTCTTTACCGCGGCCGGAATAAACCAGATGATACATACAAAAACGGGGGATGCCCTCATTTTCCACAATATCCAATACCGCCGGCAAGTCCTTGTAATTATGCTTGTTGACGGTAATGCGCACACCGGCTTTCACTCCGGCATCCAAACAGTTTTTAATCCCCTTGATGGCAGCCTTGAAGCAGCCCTTCTTCTGGCGAAAATGATCGTGGGTTTCTTCCACCCCGTCGATGCTGATTCCCACATATTCAAAACCGGTCTCTTTGATTTGACGGGCGATAGTGGTGTCGATCAAGGTGCCGTTGGAAGAAATGACCGGACGGGTGCCCAATTTTTTGGCATAACTTCCCAACTCGAAAATATCTTTATGGATTAACGGCTCGCCGCCGGAAAACAACAGCACCGGGGCTTTCATCGCGCAAATATCCTCAATAAACGCCCGCGCTTCTTGGTTGGTCAACTCGTCATGATAACTCTTATCCTCGGCGTTTATATAACAGTGCAGGCAGCGCAGATTACAGCGGTTGGTCATATTCCAAACCACCAGCGGACGCATATCCGCCGAAAATTGCAACATATGAGCGGGCAACTTCTCGCTGTCCCGTTGCAAACGCATGACTTCCGCCACCGTCGCCGTCCCGCACAACAGCTTACTACAACCGATCATTTCAAATAACCCTCCTTATTTTATTACCTTAAACTAGTTTTAATCCCTTATGTTCACTTAACGTAGCGCAGACCTTTAGGTCTGCTCCTTCGTTCCCGCCAAAGCCACCCCATAAGCAGGGATAGAAGCCCTGCGCTACGTCTTAAGTGAACGGTATTGGGTTTAAGCCGCTTCCGCCAAACTTATTTCTTCTATAGAGGAATATCTCCTCCATTTTTTAACGTTAACATAGATTATCGGCTGATTAATCTCACGGTTTTTCAGGGAAATTTTTTTGTGCCAGTCGTTAAAACCATTTTCCCCGTCAATTTGAAAAATAATCAGCGCATTTGCAGGAATAGCTACTTTAAGTTTTTCATTTTCCATTAAATATCTATGAAATTCAGTAGAGACCATGGTCAGAAAATCAGCATAGTTATTCATGGCTTACCTTACACCCTCCACTTAAATCAATACTGTTCACTTAAACTCCTTCTCCCCCTGGGAGAAGGTCAATGCTGTTGACTTAAGCTCCTTCTCCCTCCGGGAGAAGGTTGGGATGAGGGTACAAAAGCTCAAAAAAATTAACTTATGCTACCCTCACCCTAGCCCTCTCCCAAAGGGAGAGGGAATGAATTCTAAACCACAAAATCGACAATTTTACCCATCTTTTATTCAACTTTATTAAAGTATTTCACAATCGCCTCAACCAAATCAGGGATGGTGTAGCTCTCCGGCATGATCTTGGTCTCAATCCCTAAATCCTTGGCCGTATCGGCGGTAATCGGGCCGATGCTGGCTACCAATACCCCGTTTAGTATGGCTTTTACCTTCCCCTCACCTACCGCATTAACAAAATTGGTGACGGTGGATGAACTGGTAAAGGTCACCACGTCGATCTTTTTACCTTGCAACCTATCCCAATCCACCTCCGGCTGGATGGTTTTATAGGCGGGCACTACCTGAACTTGGGCGCCGCAACGGGTCAATTCTTCGGGCAAGACCTCGCGGGCGACTTCGGCTCTGGGAATCAAAACCCGCGCTCCGGCAATTCCCTGCTGTTTCAAGCCCTCGATAATCCCTTCCGCCCGATATTCGTTCGGCACATAATCTACCGTCAGATGCAAATCTTCCAGACGCTGAGCGGTAGCCGGGCCGATGGCGCAAATCTTTACGCCCTTCAACTGCCGGATGTCTTTATACTGAACGCGCAAACGACGCAGGAAATAATCCACCCCGTTTGTGCTGGAAAATATCACCCAGTCAAAATTTTCCAAATCATTAATAGCCGCATCCAAATCAGCATAATCATCCGCCGGGACAACCTGAATGGTGGGCATTTCCACCACATCCGCACCATAATCGGTCAAGCTTGCAGTAAGTGAGCTTGCCTGTTCGCGGGAACGGGTCACCAGCACTCGTTTGCCGAATAAGGGTTTAGCCTCGAACCAGTTTAAAATCGGGCGCAGATTGATGACCTCGCCCACTACAATCACTGTAGGCGGTTTGATTTGCGCGACTTGCGCCTTCTGCACTATATCCTGAAGCGTTCCGACTAAAGTCTGCTGCCTGGGAGTACTGCCCCAGCGCACCAGGGCAACCGGGGTTTGAGGCGAACGACCGTTTTCCATCAACCGGCGGGTGATATTGGGTAAATTGCTCACGCCCATCAAAAACACCAACGTCCCGACTCCGGTGGCTAATTTATCCCAGGCGATGCTGCTTTCTTCTTTGGCCGGGTCTTCATGTCCGGTAATAAAGGCGGCGCTGGAGGTAAAATCCCGATGGGTCAGGGGAATCCCGGCATAAGCGGGAGCGGCGATGGCTGAGGTCACACCGGGCACGATTTCGAAGGGAACTTTCTGCGCTACCAATATTTCCGCTTCTTCTCCGCCGCGGCCAAATACGAAGGGGTCGCCGCCCTTCAAGCGCACAACCGTCTTGCCCTCTTTCGATTTTCGGGCAATCAATTCGTTAATATCGCCCTGAGGCAGCGTATGGCTACTGGCCTTTTTCCCCACATAAATCAACTCCACCTGGGGCGAACAATATTTCAACAATTGTTCATTGGCCAAATAATCATAAATTACCACATCCGCCCGACGCAAGCATTCCGCGCCCTTGACGGTAATCAATTGCGGATCGCCGGGGCCTGCTCCGACTAAAAAAACCTTACCGGTCTGCATCTTCTATCCTTTATTGAATTTCTATGGTACTTGTAGGGTGGACTGTGCCCACCAAATTTGATGGCCTGACATTATTTATGCCAGTCAAATATCAGCCAGGAACAGTTTAAAACGGTGGGCTAATGGCTTACGGAAAAACCATTTATTTTTCCCACCAAGCCTTACTGCCGGCCGATTTTTCACCCAAGCCGGAAGATGCTCCGGAAGTCGGCAGATCCTTTTTACCCTCCGGGGCTTTTTCTTTTGGCGACGATGCAGGCTGCACCGGCTGCGTCTCCACTTCAGGAGCCGGTTCTACATATGTCGGAACGGCATAAGCGGGAGAGCTTGCCGGCATTAATTCCTCAGGAATTATTTGCACATCCCCCTGGACAAATTCCACTCCGCGCACCTTTACTCTGGTCGGCTGAGAAACATAACCCAATTTATTGGCGTGAAGGGTATATTCCCCTTCCTGCAAGGATTTAATCATATACCGCCCTTCTTTATCGGTAGATACTGAAGAACTGATGGGGGAAGTAGTAACAATCGCCCCCGCCACCGGCTTGCCGTCCACGTCTGATACTGTCCCGATAATGACCCGATTAGCCGGAGAAGTAACGGCAGTACACCCTGTAAGGAGGCTAAAAATCCCCACCCCCAACACGGCGCTTACAATTTTTCTCATAATATGCTCCTTTTTAATGCGGCATTTCCTCTATCATCATAACCACTAATTTTTCACATATATCATCCAAGTTTGGACGAAATATCATATACTCCTCAACCAGGCGATGACTGCCCTTCCAAATCAAATCACCGCTGTTGGAATCCACCACATTCAGCGTCAAACCTACTTTTGCCGCCTTTTCTCCCTCCACCCTGCCGTATCCCCAATCATTAACGTTCACTAAAAGCAGCGCCTGAGCCTGAAAAACCTCCCCCAATTTTTGGGCTAAAAGCCGGTTAGAGACACCCAAGGTATTGAAACTTACTACAAAATCGCTAACATCCCGCAATAATACCGGCGATTCGCTCAAACGGGATTGCACCATTTGCGAATCCACCACATCCTTATACCAGCCGGTTGCCGCCAATTTACGCGCCACAAAATATTCCACTATTTCGCGGGACATGTCATAGCTGCCCACCCGGATGGGCAGCACCACAATCTTCTGGGGATGAAAGCGATCCACCCCGATGAAAGAACGATTGACATCAATCCCACCGCAGGATGAGAGTAACATCAAGAATAACAAGCAGATACAAAGTTGTTTCATTTTTGCTTAAAAAGGAAGATACCCATCCTTCCTCCAATATTTCCTCAGATGTCCCATATAAATCAATTTTTTTGTCTTTCATATGGTTGTACGGTTTTAATACCTGGTATGGCAGCATAATGTTTTTGATTGAAAGTATACAATGGCAAATCTAAAGCCACAGCAGTTTGCCCGATAATTGCGTCAAGAATTCCTAAACCGTGACTGAGATGAAAAAGAGCAAATGTATTCACCGCCTCATTACATATTTCTTTCGATGGCCATAATCTAGCGAGAATCATTAGTTTCTTTTCAATTTGCTTTTGTTCAAGCTTATTAGAACAACCTTGAAGAATTTCCATTACTACAAATCCAGGCAAAACAATTTCTTCATTCTCCAATGAATCCAACCACTCTATTGCCGGCAGACGTTGCCGCAATATGTCAATCATAATATCCGTATCTAAAATTATCACTTGTTCACTTAATTTCTTCTTTGCGCTTTTTCCCGCAATTCCCTGGCGAAATCAGAACTATCTTTAATATCCTTATGTCCCTTCCAAAGGCCGACCAAACCGGAATCTCGCAGTTGACGTGCCGTAAAGGCTATCTTTACTTTTTCTAACGGTTCAGCCTGAACAATTATTTCAACAAGTTGTCCTTTTTTATAAGGTAATTCCGTAAGATATAGTTCACTATCTTTTTCCAATGTCTTATGAATATGCAGAGCTTTCATGTTAGCACACTCCCACTTAAATTAATACTGCAAGGAGAAAGCAGCCTCCGCCCGCACTTCCTGGGGGATTTTATTTCCATCGAGATCGCTGGTCTCGCTGCTGACCGCCGCTCCGAGATCCAGATTTACGCCCCAGAAATTAAATCCCAAGCCCGCGGTATATACCGGATCGCTGTTGCTCATGGCGATGTTATTATAAATCCCACCGCGCAAGACCAGGAAATTTAAAACTCTCAACTCTATCCCGGCACCGATATTCTGGGAATCGAAATTAGCAAAAGGGGTGTTATTTTTCAAAAGATCGGCATCCAGCGCCAAGGTCAGCCATTTGGCAGGCATATAAGCCACTCCCGCCCGCACCTGGGAATCCAGTTGATATTTTCCCGATCCGACGGCGTCGAATTCCGGGGTATTTAAATTGCGTCCGACGACACCTAATCTGAAATCGCCCAATTTAGCCAGCAGCCCTAAATCCACCCCGAAAGTACTGCTGCGGGTATAATCATCATAAGCGTTTTTAAAGAAATCGTCCTTATCCTGATCGAAAACCTTGATGGTTTTCTGATAAACCACGCCTTGCATATACTTTAAATTGCCGCCGATGGACAGGTTATCGCTAATGGCATAGCCGTAAGTGAGCGGGACTTCCAACACAGCGGCGCCTTTAAAAAGTACGGTAGTATTGTTATCGCTCAAATTGCCGCCGCCGCCAGTAGCGGTTACCAGATTATTGGCCACTTGCGCTATATTCTCAAAAGCCGCGACATCCTGATCGGAAACCGAGGTTATTCCGGCGGTATTTAAGGCGTCATCCAAAGCGTTTACAGCATCCGTCGCTTGCGCCGTCGTCCACCCCGTCCCCGTAAGGAGATCCATATCGTCTATCGTAGCGATTAAAGTCGCGCGTTGAGCGGGAGTCAAAACCGTGGGAGTATAGGCAGCGCCTCCTAAAGCCGCCCCCAAACCGGCAATTTCAGTTATTGGAGTTTCAAGACCTGATGTAGGTGTAATACCAAAATTCACTGTATCGATGTTCGGATCAGCCCCCAATTCCGATAAGCCATAGGCGCCGATACCGAAATTCTTAATACGCGCCGCCACCACCAAATTACCCATGACGTTTACGCCGATCTTGTTGTTCTGCAAATCCTTAATCTCGGCCACCATCTTGGTAAAATCATCCAAATCAGCCAAGGTAATGCCCCCGACATCAGCCTTGGTTGATAAAGCATCAAAATCATAATCGAGAACGTCGTTAACCTCTTTGACCATCTCACCCTGTAATTGCACCCCGACTCCGAAATTGACATCCGTACCCCAGGTTTTATCGGGATGCTCGTCCTTGTCCTTTTCCCCTCGTCCGAAAAAACCGTAGGACGCCGGGTTCCAGTAGGCCGCGGTAGCGTCGTTCACCACCGCCACATGCGCCCCGCCCATGCCTAAAGCCCGGGGGCCGACAATCTGCCATTGCTCCGCTTGGACTTTTGCCAGGAATAACAAACTGCAAAAAACAAAAATAAAACCAGACAACAAAAGCTTTTTCATTTCTTTCTCCTTATAACAGGAAAAACATATGGCAAGGGGGCAAAAGCTCACCTTCCCCATACAATAACTACTGGAATAAGATAGCAAAACCCATCGGCCATTGCAAGCCCTAAATTGAGTTATGGTTTCCTGAAAGACAATTCATGGCTAGTAGGATTATTGTAGGGTGGGCTGTGCCCACCATTTAGTAGCCCTTTCGCGTTGCCAAAACCGCCAGGATGAATATATGTCTGTACTGCTTTTTCTACCGCTAAAATTCTTGGTCGCGTAGCAATAGGGAGACCCCAAAGTGTCATTGCGAGCTTAAGCGAAGCAATCTCCATGCGTGCGCCTGAGATTGCTTCGGCGGTAAGGCTGCCTCGCAATGACGCTTCAGGTCTCTGTATTTCTACGCTACCAAATTCTTATTGTCCGGCATAGGATTTGGTGGGCACAGCCCACCCTACTAATGCCTGATCTTCCAGGGCTAAAGCCCTGGGACTACGTCGGAGGATTATTTTATGCTTTGTGCTGCCCGGTTTACTTATTTTCAATACACTTCATCTAAAATTTCCCGTCCGCCTAAATCTAACAATTCCTCGGCCAATCTCACGCCTAATTCCCGAACCTTACTTACATTACCTGAAATTTGGCGGCGCAGAAGGGTTGAGCCATCCACGCGCGCGATCAAACCTTGCAGGGTGATGTTATCCCCTTCGACATAGGCGCAGGCTCCAATCGGCACCTGGCATCCGCCCTCCAGACGGGTTAAAAAAGCGCGCTCGGCGGTGACAGCCAGCGCCGATTCCCGGTGATTGAGGCAGGCGATCAAGCGATTGACTTCCTCGTCGGCTGTGCGCGTTTCGATCCCCAAACTACCCTGCCCTACCGCCGGCAAGCTTAATTCCATGGGCAGGCATTGGGCGATCTTGTCCTGAAACCCCAGGCGTTTTACCCCGGCGGCGGCCAGAATAATCCCGTCCATATTTTGTTCTTCCATGCGCTTTAAGCGGGTGTTCAGATTCCCCCGCAACTGGACAATCCGGAAAGCTGGATTGTAATTTAATAATTGTGCCTGGCGACGCAAGCTGCTGGTACCGATTACCGCATCTTTGGGCAGGTTGTCTAAAGTAACGCCGGGTTTGGCAATCAAAACGTCCCGCACATCCTCCCGCTCGGTAATGGCGCTGATTGCCAGACCTTCGGGCAGATCGGTCGGCACGTCCTTCATACTGTGCACGGCTAAATCTATGCGCCCATCCAGCAACGCTTCCTCCAATTCCTTGACAAACAAGCCCTTGCCGCCCACTTTGGCCAAAGGCACATCCAGAATCTTATCCCCCTGGGTTTTTATTTTGGTAATCTTCACCGACAATCCGGGATGATTATCCTGCAAGCAGCGAACGACATGCTCCGCCTGCCATAAGGCCAACTGGCTGCCTCTGCTTCCGATAATCAAGGTTTTTTTACTATTCGCCATTAAGTTTTGCTCCTGACTTCAATTATTCTCAAGCCGCCCGCTTATGCTTAATCATTTTCCGCAGCTTGAGTCCGTATTTTTGAGCCGCTTCCTCGCCCGCTTTGCGAAAATAATCAATCAACTCTTTTTTAGTCATTCCTTTGGTTTCTTCGTACAATTTTTCTCGTATTTCATGAATTTCCTTCATAGGTTTAGGTTCATCAATCATTGTAAATCACCTCCTGGGGTGAAATAATTTCAATTTCCTTGTAGCCCGAAAGAAGATTAATAGCTTTAACTTCTCTTTTTGTCTTCATCTTTACCATGTGCTTAAAATTCCAGCTAACTATAGCATCCAAATTATTCACAGACGCTATAGCAATATGTAAAGCATCGTATTCATGCTTTACCGGAATAATCCCTTCTTTAATATATCTTTGCGCTAAATCGACGCAATCACCGGTAACTTTCAGTTTTACTTGATTTAGTTGACTAATCAATTCCAAAAGTTGATCCGCTTTTTCTTTGGGAGCATTTAATATTTCTCTGGTAACTATGTCAGAAATAAATACATCATAACGGTTTTGCTTTACCTGTTCAAAAAGAGTTAAAGTAATTTCTCTTTCTTCAATCACATCATCGGCAAAAGCAAAGTTAAAAACCGAGGTCTCAAAATATAGTTGGAGTTTCTTCATCTTTTTTCTTCGTGTTCTTCGTGGTTAAATCCAACCCCTCAACACTTCCCCTCCAAATCGAACAGTTTACGGGTGGCGTCCAGGATGTTGTGAATATCGTCGGTACTGGCCTGCTGCTTGAGCGCGATCGTCGGCTGATGCAGAATCTTGTTGATAATCCCGTTAGTCAGAATCTCCAGGGCGTTGCGTTCTTTCTCCCCCAGATTTCCCAGACGAGCCAGCGCCTTGTTCAATTCCTGGATGCGGATGCTCTCCATCTTCTCCCGCAAGGCCACAATCACCGGCACCACATCCAGCGAAGACATCCAGTTGGCAAACTGCGTCACATCCTGTTCGATCATCTCCTCAGCAACTTTGGCCTCTTTCTGCCGCTCTTTGATATTGGCCTGCACCACCGAATCCAGGTCGTCGATGTCATAGAGATAAACGTTATCGATTTCATTAATCTTGGGATCGATATTCCTGGGCACTGCTATGTCGATAAAAAACATCGGATTATATTTGCGCTGATGGATGACCTTGATAATGTCCTCATGATGCAGGATAAAATGCGGCGCGCCGGTGGAGGCGATCACAATATCCGCCCGTGTTATCTCCTGCTTGTAATCATCGTAAGGCACGGCCTCGCCCTGGAACTTTTCGGCGAACTCCACCGCCCGCTGCTGGGTGCGGTTGGTCACCAGCACCTTTTTGACCCCGTTGCCAATCAAGTGCTGCGCCACCAGCTCGCTCATCTCCCCGGTACCGATCACCATCACCGTTTTATCGCTCAACTCGCTGAAAATCTTCTTGGCCAATTCCACCGCGGCAAAGCTGATGGAGACCGCGTTCTTGGCGATCCCGGTTTCCGATCGGACACGCTTGCCCACGGAAAAGGAGCGGCTCAGCAGGTTATTGAGCACGATTCCGGTGGTCTTGCATTCCAAGGCTGTGGTGTAAGCGCTCTTCAACTGCCCCAAAATCTGCGGTTCGCCTACAATCATGGAGTCCAGGCTGCACGCCACCCGAAAAAGGTGCTGCATGGCCTTTTGATGGTGATGGATATATAGATGCGATTCGAATTCGGGAATCGGGATTTGATGAAACCGGGAGATAAATTCTTTGATGGCCAGGCTTCCGCCCTCCAGACAATCGGTATGGGCGATAATCTCCACCCGGTTGCAGGTGGATAAGATTATCCCCTCTTTGATGGCCCGAAAGGTACCAAGTTGAGTTAGAGCATCCGGTAATTTGTGCTCCGGGAAGGAAATCTTTTCACGAATTTCAACCGGGGCCGTCTTATGACTTAGACCGACGATGATTATTTCCATTTTACCTTAACACAAAGGGCACGCACGCCAGGATGAAAACCGCGATGGCCACATAAGCCGCCCGTCGGCCACGCCAGCCGAAAGCTATGCGCACCTGCAACAAAATGGCATAGGCCAGCCAGATAAAAATCCACCAGATTTCCTGAAAACGCAAGCCTCTCTGCGTTGGATGACTGCTGAAAGCCCAAATCAGCCCTAAAAGCGCCGAAATGGTAAAGATGGGAAAGCCGATGGAGATACTTTTATAACTGAATTTATCCAAAATTTCCAGCGAGGGCAGCCGGTAATAAAAGCGTCCCTGATGCTTGGACTTCAACTGCCGCTCCTGGATCAAATACATGATGGAGGCACAAACCGCCAGGGAAAACGAGGCAAACCCGATAAAGGCGGTCGAGGCATGGACGGCGATAAACACCCCTTTATTGCCGGAAATCAGCGGCTCGATTTGCGCAGGTAATAACGAAGAATAGATGCCGGTCAGCAAAGCCAGAGGCAGCGCAAAAGAACCGAAGATTACCATCTTATACCTGGTCTCGACAAACAGATAGGCCAAAACTATCGCCCAGGCAAAAAAAGCCATTGAGGAACGGGCGCCGACAAAAGGCATATGCCCGTTCTGCACCGTTTGTAAAATCAACTCCCCACTCTGGGCGATGAATCCGGCCACAGTAAATCCGGTAGCGATCAACCCGACCGAGCTTTGCTTAATCTTCTCCGATGTCAATAAGAGCAGATAATGCAAAGTGGCCAGAGCATAACATATCAAGGCTATTTTAGTAAATATTCCCGGCATGATTAATATCCTGAATGCTTTATAAATAATCTTTTAAAACAATAATATCTATTCCCTTTATCTGCTTCAGCCTGACATCATTGGTTACAAATGCGTCTATATCAAAACATATAGCCGCTGAAATTTGTAGGGCATCCATCGTTTTCAGATTTGGATATTGTCCCCGTAACCTTCCGGCCTTCTCAGCAATCGGCGCTGAAATTTCCAGTAAATTAAGATTCTCGCTATAATTAAGGAAACCGACAAAGCGTTTTGCTAATTGCTCATTGCCGACTTCAAGTGGCTTGGATAAAACTTCAGTAAGGGTAAGAACCGAGGAAAAAGCGGTAATTTCCCCTGATTGAAAGGCATTAACAACTTCCATGACTAAATTACCAAAATGAGGATGCGCTTCAATATAATAAATAATCGGCGCCGTATCAAGGAAAACAGTATTTAGCCGGTTAATTTTTTTGGAAAAAGTCATGTACGCTCTTCTCTTAGCCGGTTAACGTATTCCTGGGCGTCTTCATTCCACAAACCCTTCCCCAAACCGTAAAGCTGCTTCCAATCCAGTTTCTTTTTAATCACCGAACCAGCTTTGCTTAGACGATGGGCCAGCTTTTCTATTAACTTCAATTGCTCACCAGGGGTAAGCTGCTCTATTTCTTTCTCAACTGCTTCAATGGTTATTGTTCTTGGCATTTTCTTCCCACTTTCTCGACTTTATTGGGGTGGTTTATGTCGGCGACAATCACCGCCCCTAGCCCTCATATACTTTTCTAATTTTCCCTTTGCCGCCAACACCCTCCATAGCCTCGTTTACATCTTTAGCATATTCAAACCAGCTAAAAACCCGCTCTATAACCGCCTCATCACTTTTGACGTGAAAATACTTCTTGGCCTTTTCCAATTTGGATTTCTCAACCCTGAAACTCACATAATCAACGATTTTGGCCGACATATTGTATTCTCCTTTTTGTGGCGCGGGGGTTCATCCCATAAGCGTTAACTTAAGGCATTTTTAAAGTTCCCTCTCCCCCTGGAGACTGTGTCGCAATTGGTTTTTGAAACCTCACCGATACCACATATTGTAGTTATCAGATTTATCGGGTACCACAGGCTGTACCTGATAAATCAGGTAACTACATTGCGACACAGTCTCATGGGAGAGGAAAATACTTAAGTTAGGGCTTATGGGGTTTATCCCCCGCTGCCCAACGTAAGAAATATTCCCCTGCGTCTGCTATGTTGGGGATGAACCCCAACGCTACGTAACTACGTAGGGTGGGCTGTGCCCAGCAAAAATCTAACACCCCATCAACTCCCCCGCCCGCCTCAAAGCCTCCTCCCGCCTTCCTTCTTTCAGCAGGTGCAGTATATCCGAATCCACCAGATTTTGGAAGACCTCTCGGCGTTTTTCCCCATCGGGAATCTTTTCTAATACCTCCTGCCGCCATTGTCCCATCAGTTCCAGGAACTGGGCGTATTCGTCGCCGAATTGCCGCTCCAGTTCGCGGCGGATTTTTTTGGCCATGGCCGGGCTTTTGCCGCCGGTGGAAATGCTGATCTGCAAGTCCCCCCGGCTGACGATGGAAGGAACGATAAAGTTGCACAAATCCGGCACATCCACTATATTCACCAATATGTTATGGCTTTCCGCCTCGGCGGTTATTTGTTCGTGCAATTTTCTATTATCCGTTGCACCGACCACCAAAAAGCTGCCCGCCGAATCCCCCGGCTGATAGGTGCGGCTCACATACTCAAAGCGCCGCTGACCGGCCAACTCTCCTAATCTTGGGGTCAAAGCCGGGCTGATTAGCTTAACGTTCGCCCCACAATCCAGCAAGGTCAACACCTTACGCTCAGCCACAACTCCTCCACCGACCACCAGGCATTTCTTGCCGTTTAAGTTTAAATATACCGGATAATATGCAGGCAAATTATTTCCTCTTTAGATAAATTTCTGTAGGGTGGGCTGTGCCCACCAATTTTAAAACTGGATTCCCGATAACTTCATTCGGGAATGACAAAATGGGAATTGTAACACAATCCCTAAAGCCTCAATATTTGCTGTGGCATTCTGATACAACAGGGAAAGTTCTTGAAATTCCCTTTCTTCTTTATCCATATACCAAAACCTTCCCAACCTCCTTTAATTTCCCCTGTTCGGCATGTAATTTTTTCTCAATATCCTCTAAAAACTGCATGGTCTGCCGGTCATAATAACGCTCTCCGCAGGTTTTGCATACGGAAATCTTTACGGGAATGTAAACAATGTCATTGCCTAAATTAATCTCTTCATTAACCTGAATAATCTCAACTTGCTCTCCATGGCAAATGACACATTTCATGGCTTTCTCCTTTTATATTCAATCCATAATCCCGGGTCAGGCTGATAAACGGTAATTATAATCGCCAAGTTATCCTGCCGGGCGTAAGCACAAACGACATGCAAAGAACGGCCTGCCAATGTCTCACCTAAAATCAACATGCTTGGATATGGAGTATCGCCCGGATAATCCTCAATAATTTCTCCGGCGCTTATGGCTTCGCAAACCTCATTTTCCATGATTTGGCCAAATTCTTCATCTCGCATTTCGGCTCTGGCATGACGTGTATATAATACAGAATTCAAGCTAAAACATGTTTGTATTTTCTGTAACAGATTCATCGCTTCCTTAGCAAAACACAACTGTTATTTAAACAACCCCCAAAATAAAAAAGGGGCAAACACCAGGTTCGCCCCTACGGTAATCTAATATTATTCTCAAGCTATAGAGACGTTTGATGCGTCCCTATATAAT
The DNA here is from genome assembly GCA_016235675.1 of Candidatus Schekmanbacteria bacterium. GTDB lineage: Bacteria > SZUA-182 > SZUA-182 > SZUA-182 > SZUA-182 > JACRJN01. Next base: position 2,204 of record JACRJN010000135.1, on the reverse strand, counting down.
AGCATGGGTAGGACATTTGGCAACACATTTTTTGCAGCGGTCGCAAAGTTGCGGGTTGATGCGAGCCAGAAAATTTTCCACGACAATTGCCCCTTCAACCGGGCAGGCTTTTTTGCACAGAGCGCAGCCGATGCAACCGATTTGGCAGTTTTTTTTGACCACCGGCCCTTTATCCACAGAATTACAGAGTACCGTAACCTCCTGAGCGGCGGGAACCATCTGGATCACCTTGCGGGGACAAACCAGCGTGCATTTCTTGCAGCCGATACATTTTGCCTCGTCCACTTTTACCAGACCGTTACCATTTAAACTGATGGCATTGACCGGACAGACGCCAACACAAGAACCCAATCCCAGACAACCATAGGCGCAAGCCTTGTCTCCGCCTGCCAATAAAGAAGCGGCCTTGCAATCCTGGATGCCCAGATAGTGGTATTTTCTTTCCGCCTTGCAGTCATCCCCCTGACATAACAGGCGGGCAACCATAAACTGACCGGTTTTGGCTTCGATACCCATTACCGCCGCCACTTTTTGCGCCACAGCATCTTTTCCGACCAGACAGCCGCTGACATCGGCTTTCCCCGTCACCACCGATTCGGCAAAATTATGGCAGCCGGCAAACCCGCAAGCCCCGCAATTGGCACTGGGCAAAACCTGCTCGATAGCCAAAACCCTGGGGTCGACAAACACGGCAAATTTCTTGGCGGCGATTCCCAGTCCCAGACCGGAAACCAGACCGATACCGCTTAAGGTTAATACTGAGTTGATTACTGGTTCGATCATAACACTTCCTCTTTATTCACCACAAAGATCACGAAGGACACGAAGTAAAGAAATTTAAAATACTTTTTCTCTTCGTGATCTTCGTGTGCTTCGTGGTGAAAAAAATTCTACTTTATCATCCCCGCAAAACCGAAAAAGGCCAGGGACAACAACCCCGCCGTTATCAGTGCAATCGGGATGCCTTGAAACGGTTTGGGGACTGCTGAAAAGGCCAGACGCTCGCGCATCCCGGCAAAAATAAACAGGGCAAAAGCGAATCCGGCGGCGGAACTGGCGGAAAATATCAGCGCTTGCAGGAAATTATAACCCTCGTTGACGTTAATCAAAGCCACGCCCAAAACACAGCAATTAGTGGTAATCAGGGGCAGGTAAATACCCAAAGCCTGATACAAACCGGGACTGGTTTTCTGGATCACCATCTCCACAAACTGCACGAGAGCCGCAATCACCAAAATAAAGGCGATGGTCTGTAAATAGCCGATCCCCAAGGGAAGCAGGATATAGGCATTCACCAGCCAGGTTAGCGCCCCGGCCAGGGTCAAAACGAAGATAACGGCCAGCCCCATGCCGATAGCCGATTCGATCTGTTGGGAACAGCCGATAAAGGGGCAGTTGCCCAAAAAGCGCGCCAGGAGGATGTTATTGACTAATATCGCCCCGATCACCATTAAGACATAATCGAGCATAGTTTTATTCCTTCTGCGTCAGGGTGTTCATCATACCCAGGATGAAGCCCAGGGTAACGAAGGCGCCGGGCGGCACCACCATGATCAGAAACGGCAGATAGCTTTTGCCGAACAGCGGCACGCCGAAGATTGTGCCGTTGCCCAAAATCTCCCGGATGGCACCGACAAAGGTGACTGCACATGTAAAGCCGATGCCCATGCCCAGGCCGTCCATCACAGAAGCCAGCACCGGATTCTTGGCGGCAAAAGCCTCGGCACGAGCAAAAACGATACAATTGACCACAATCAGCGGGATGAAAATCCCCAAGGTCTTATGCAGGCTGAAGAAATAGGCGTGCATCACCAAATCGACAATGGTCACAAAGGCGGCAATCAGGATAACGAAAACGGCAATCCGTACCTTATCGGGAGTATATTTACGCAAGGCGGAGACAAAAAGATTGGAGAACACCAACACAAAGGTCACCGCCAATCCCATAGCAATCCCGTTGATGGCCATGGTACTGATGGCCAATGTCGGGCAAATCCCCAGCATCAGCCGGAAAGTCGGATTTTCCTTCCAGAAACCCTTGGTAAATTCTGATATAAGACTCATGATCATATCTCCAACATTCAAATATATGTAGGGTGGGCTGTGCCCACCAATGGTTGGCACAGCCCACCCAACATCTTATCCTACTTTACTCCATTTATTTATTATACACGCCGGATAGCGACGACACTCCAGAAGTGCAT
>JACRJN010000138.1 GCA_016235675.1 Candidatus Schekmanbacteria bacterium | reverse complement strand
TAACCTTAAGTAATTATTCGAACACGACATATTGTCAAAAGATTAAATTCTTTATGGAAATTACAATTTGCAAATCCCCCTTAATCCCCCTTTGCTAAAGGGGGAAACCAAAGGTAACGGTTATTTACGGATAAGCTCTTAGAAAATTCCCGATAAAGGCATTCGGGAATGACAAGGGGACAGTCTCTCAAGTTTTATAATTAACAATATCAAGGAGGTTCTGCAAGGTGTATAAGATAGCCGTCATTCCCGGCGACGGGATTGGCCCGGAAGTTACCAGTGAAGCGTTGAAGGTGTTGAAAGCCGCAGCCGAGATTTACGGCTTTAACTATGAATTGAAACATTATGATTTCGGCGGAGACCGCTATCTGGCCACCGGCGAAATTCTGCCCGACAGCGTTCTTACGGAACTGGCGCAGTTCGACGCCATTTACCTGGGAGCCATCGGTCACGATAAAGTTCCCCAAGGTGTATTGGAACGCGGCATTTTGCTGAAGGTGCGTTTCGGCCTGGATCAATATATCAACCTGCGTCCGATAAAACTTTATCCCGGCGTCTGGACGCCCCTGAAGGACAAAGGCCCGGAACACATCGATTTCATCGTGGTGCGTGAGAACACCGAAGGGCTGTATATCGGCATCGGCGGCAACATGAAGAAGGGCACCCCGGACGAAGTAGCCATTCAGGAAATGATCTGCACCCGCAAGGGGGTGGAGCGCTGCGTTCGCTATGCTTATGATTTGACCGGCAAGCGCAATAAGAACAATAAATTAACCTTGGTCAGCAAAGCCAACGTTTTGACCTACGGCCATGAATTATGGTATCGCACATTCAACGAGGTGGGCGAAGAATACAAAAACATCACCAAAGACTACGCCTATGTCGATGCTTGCTGCATGTGGATGGTGAAAAATCCGGAATGGTTCGACGTCATCGTTACCGATAACATGTTCGGCGACATTATTACCGACCTGGGCGCCATGATTCAGGGCGGTATGGGTATCGCCGCCTCCGGCAACATCAATCCTAACGGCGTCTCTATGTTCGAGCCGATTCACGGCTCCGCCCCTAAATATAAGGGTCTGAACGTGATCAACCCGCTGGCCGCTATCGGCGCCGCGCAGATGATGTTAAATCACCTGGGTGAGACCAAAGCCTCCGGGCGGATTGAGCAGGCCATCATCTGTGCCCTAAACTGCGGCAAGATTAAAGACCTGTCCGCCAGAAGCGGTATGGGCACCGACGAGATCGGCGATTTGGTGGCCGGTTTTGTAAAGAAGCCTCAGGCATAATAATGAATGGACTTTCCACAGCCCAGCAAGTGGTGATTATGATACCGCCCATGTTGCTGGCTGTTACATTTCATGAATTTTCTCACGGATGGGTGGCCGACCGCAAGGGTGATCCGACGGCGCGTTTTTTGGGACGCTTGACATTAAATCCGTTAAAGCATCTTGATCCTGTCGGTACCTTGGTTTTTATCATGACCAGAATGATCGGATGGGCAAAACCGGTACCGGTCGATTTTCGCAATCTGCGGCATCCCAAACGGGATATGTTATGGGTGGCGCTGGCAGGCCCCTGCGCTAATATGCTTTTGGCCACGCTGAGCGCTCTGGTTTTTCACTTACTCGGCAGCCTGCCGGTAAGCGGCGAATTGGCGGGAAGGGTGATTTTCCCGCTTCTGCTAATGGCGCAAATCAGCGTCAGTATCAATGTAGGCTTGGGAATGTTTAATCTCATTCCCATCCCTCCCCTGGACGGCGGGCGGATTCTTACCAGTCTTTTGCCGACCAAGCAGGCCATCGCCTTCAGCCGGATTGAGCCTTACGGGTTTATTCTGCTGCTGCTGTTGCTTTTTACCGATTCGCTGGATTATTTTCTTTATCCGGCGATAAGGGTGATTGTACATTTATTTTTGTAGATGATGTTAATTTAGTCTCTTACGACTTTAATCTTGACAAAAGTTGACCAAAATCTCTTGCAACTTCAATAATTGTCGCTAGTTATATTAACCACAGAAACACGGAATTATAGAGACACGGAAAGGACAAAAAACATTAATTTCTTTTTCCGTGCTTCCGCCATTCTGTGTTTCCGTGGTTTCTTCGTT
>JACRJN010000132.1 GCA_016235675.1 Candidatus Schekmanbacteria bacterium | reverse complement strand
GCAATTTGAAAATCTCCCTTAATCCCTCTTTTCCAAAGAGGGAACCGTTTTTGTGACTTTATTCTTCAAAATTTGACTTGGGCAACACTCCCAGGACAAGCCGAAACATCAATTTTTTCAAGCCTTGCGTAACATGAGTTACTAAACAACTTTCCCTGAAAATCGCAGCCTGAAAAAACGTAAATTTTATTTACGTTTTTGAAATACAAAACCTTAAAAGTGGTATAGTTTCTGAGCACATCCAGGATAAACCCCTCTTCGATAGCCTGATGCATACTGTAAAGATGGAATGGCGGGGCTTGCCGTCCGAGCCAGGCTGACCGAACACCTCCAGCGTTTTGTATTTAGGGGTAGCCGTAAAGGCAAAAAAGCTGATATTGGGCTGCCTGCCGCGCCTGGCTATGGTACGGAGAATTTCCTCCTCATAATCCGGCAAACCTCTTTCATCGGCCTTGGCTTTCGCCTCTTCCTTGATAGCCGTCCCTGCCAGCACGCCCTTTAGTTCCGTGGCGCTCTCTCCGCTCTGTGAACTGTGGGCTTCATCAATAATGACGGCATATTTGCGGGCGGGCAAGTTGCCGATTTTTTCGGTTATAAAGGGGAACTTTTGCAGGGTAGTGATGATTATAGGAACGCCTGAAGCCAGCGCATTGGCTAATTGAGTCGAATCCTCGTCAATCTTTTGTACTACGCCCTGCTTATGCTCAAATTGAAAAATAATGTTCTGTAGCTGCTGATCCAATACCACCCGGTCGGTTATTACAATGACCGAATCAAAAACCCGCTCATCCCGGTCATTATACAAACTGGCCATATGGTGAGCCAGCCAGGCAATGGAATTGCTCTTACCGCTTTCGGCGGAATGCTGCACCAGATAATTATTACCCACGCCCTTATCACGGGCATTCGCCACCATCTTGCGCACGGCGTCCAATTGGTGATAGCGGGGGAAAATCAGGCTCTCTTTCTTAATCTTTTTACCGCCAAGCTGCTTTTCCTCAATCTGAAGATGGATAAACCGCGCCAGGATATCCATGAAGCTATCCCGCTGCCAGAGTTCCTCCCATAGGTAAGCGGTCTTGTAACCGCCCGGGTTTTCCGGGTTGCCCGCGCCGGAACCATTGCCTTTGTTGAGGGGGAGAAAATGGGTATTATCACCGGACAGTCTGGTAGTCATGTAAACCTCGTCCGGGTCTACGGCAAAATGCGCCAGCGCCCGTCGCTTAAACTGAAAGATTAAGTCCTTGGGATCGCGGTCGTGCTTATACTGATGGACGGCGTTGCGCCAGGTTTGGCCGGTCAAGGGGTTCTTGAGTTCGGCGGTAGCCACCGGAATACCGTTTAAGCTCAATACCATATCTATGCTGTTGCCGTGTTTTTCCGAGTAGCGAAGCTGGCGGGTAACGGTCAGGCGATTGGCGGCATATAATTTCCGGGTATCGGGGTTTAAGCCGCTGGCCGGAGCAAAGTAGGCCGCCCGAAAAAGCTTGCCGAAGCACTTGAAACCGTGACGCAAAACCTTAAGGCAACCCTCATGCTCAGAGTCCAGCGCCCGGCAGAGATCCTCCAGCAATGTTTCTTCAGCCTTATCCTTTTGGATGGTTTTGAGATATGCCCATTCTTTGGCTTGGGTTTCCTGGATAAAGGGCAAAAGCACGGTCGGGTCAAGGCAACGCTCACGGTCAAAGATGTCCGGGACACCTTTTATATAACCACCCACAGTAAGCAAGTAGTTTTCTATAGCGGATTCAAAGGCATATTCTGAATATTGTTTCGGCACAATTTACCCCTCACGCAATTTTTGTCATAGCTCTTTGTCACAGCTTGTCATAGCAAACTGTCGCAGCTTGTCATACTATCCCCTCAACAATTTGATAGCGTTTATTGGGATCAGTGGGGCCGGTTCCCCGTTCAAGCAACAGCCCCTTGTTTGTCAGAGCTTTTAAATCCCTTTGTAAACTCCGGCGGTTGGTTTGCGGGCAAAGCCGTTCATAATCCTGAATAGTCATTCCGCCCCGTTCCAGAATATAGTTCAGCGCCAGCGTCTGCCGTTCGGACAAGCTGTATTCCTTGGCCAATATGTCGGCCTTTATTGTCTGTTTCCCCCGTTCCACCGTTTCGCTCATCTGCGTAGCCAGCCCCTCCACGAAATATTCCAGCCAGCCGGTCATGTCCATGTCTTGTTCACGTACATTCTGGATGGCCTTATAAAAGCGCATCCTGTCGCGGTCGTAAAACTCGCTGATAGTAAACAGGCGTTTGAAATCATATCCCGCCCGGTACAGGCACAGGGTGGACAGCAAGCGGGAAGTACGTCCGTTGCCGTCTAAAAAGGGATGGATATGCACCAACTGAAACTGGGCGATGCTGCTTATCAATACCGGATGGACATTATCCCCGGCATTCAGCCAGTCCACCAGTTCGGCCATCAGCGTAACCGTTCACACCCCTCAAAAATAGTAGTTGAAAGATAATGGAAAGTATCTGATAATAATCAGATGAGCAAAGTCACAACACACGAACAAGAACTTTTAACGATTATCGCAGGGCTACAGACTCATAATGCAAAACTGCAAACAGAGAATGCCCAAATGCAAAAACGTCTGGCTGAGTTGGAAACCCAATTGGCGAAGCTGGGCAAAAACTCTTCCACTTCTTCCAAGCCGCCGTCCAGCGATATTGTAAAACCGCCCAAGACACTCAAGGCAAACTCGAACGAGAAACGCAAACAAGGCGGTCAACCAGGTCATCCCAAACATGAACGTCCGCCATTCAAATCAGAAGAGGTGGACAGTATAACCGACTATATCCTCGATGCTTGTCCTGATTGCGGCGGGTCTCTGTGCTCTTCGGATAAAGCCCCCAAAGTCATTCAACAAGTCGAGATTATTGAAAAGCCTGTTCGCATCGCTGAACAAAAGCGGCTTAGCCTATTGGTGTGAAAACTGTCAAAAAGTTCATTACGGCAAATTACCCCCGGCAGTGGAAAAGGGCGGTTTGTTCGCTCCACGCCTGACTGCGCAAGTGGCTTACCTGAAATGCGTCTGCCATGCCTCATTCTCCACCATCCGCAAGTATATTCGTGACGTTCTTGCTATTAAAGTATCACGGGGTTACCTGCGCAAGTTAATCCAGAAAGTCAGCGACTCCCTCCAGCAACCTTACGAGGAATTGTTAAAACAACTGCCCGCAGAACCATGGTTGAACGTGGATGAAACCGGTCATAAGGATAACGGCGTCAGGTTTTGGACCTGGTGTTTCCGGGCCGAAACATACACCTTGTTCAAGATCGCTGACTCAAGAAGCTCGAAAGTGTTATTTGACATTCTCGGCGAACATTTTTCCGGTGTTCTGGGCTGTGACTACTTCTCGGCTTATAGAAAGTATATGCAAGACTGTGATGTCCGTGTCCAGTTTTGCCTGGCGCATCTGATTCGAGATATCAAGTACTTGACGACCCTACCCGATAAAGCGACCGTCGCTTACGGAGAAACCGTAATCGTTCATGGACACACCCTTTCATTGTTTTTGGTGTGTCCGTTTTGAACGAACGATTAGATTTTGGCTGGTTTAACGGGGCTTGTAAATCACGGAGGGCTCACGGAGGTCGAGCGGAGGTACAACGGAGATCGGGGCGAAAACATCACGGAGGGCTAACAAATATTGAATTAATCCGACATTTTGGGGAAATGTTGCATATATCAGTGTAGGGGTATTTTGAGGTTAAGAGATTAACGAGGTATCGGACATGGAAGGCAAATTGTTAAAAGCCGCTGAAGTGGCCAAAATGTTTCAGGTGCAGGAGTCCACTGTTTATAAGTGGGTGCATTACGGCTACATCCCCTATGTCAAATTGGGGTCGGCTCTGCGGTTTGATAAGGACAGCCTGTTGAAATGGGTTAAGGGCAAGGAAACCAAAGGGAAGAAGCAGGTGTTTGACTAGAATGTTTTCTATCCAATTGCCTTGACAAATCAACGAGTTCGAGGTAATGAACATGTTGAGATATTGAAGTCGGAGGAATAAATGGCAAGTATTTTTGCGAGAAAAAGAAAGAACGGATCGTGTTGGTACGTTCAATATTATGTGGACGGGAAGGTTATTCAGAAGAGGGTGGGCAAGTCCAAAAAACTGGCGCAGCAGGTGGCCGGGGAAATTGAGGCCAAGCAGGAGCGCAAGGACGCCAACATGGAGCCGCGGGATTGTGATTTGAGGGGATTTCTTGCGGAATATATGGAATGCACCCGTAATACCAATTCCCCCAACTACCACCGCCGCAATCAAATTACTGTCAACAATTTTCTGGCCTTTCTGGATAAAAAGCGCCCGCGGATAAAACAGCTAACACATCTGAATTTAAAGCTGTTTGAGGAATACATGTTCTGGCGCTTAAAGCAGAAAAACCGGTAGAACGCCCGCTCGATTAAGAAGCGTACGGTTAATCTGGAAATCAGCACCTTGAAGACCTTTTTTAATAAGGCGGTGAAATGGCAGTATCTACACGCCAATCCCCTGACCCATGTGGAGTATCTGAAGCAGGATGATTCCAAGAAGATTCGGTCATTGACCGCCGTGGAGGTGCAAAAGGTACTGGACAACAGCCCGGAATGGTTCTATCCCATATTGTTTACCATGCTTTATACCGGAATGAGGGAAGGGGAGGTTATTCATCTGGAATGGAGCGATGTGGATTTTGAAAAGAGGGTAATTCATATCCAGAAGAAGGATTTCTGGATGCCAAAATCATCAGGCCGGGGCATCCGGGAGCGAGATATTGCCTTGGCGGGGGAGTTGGTGACGTTTTTGAAAATGCACAAGCTGAAGGATAAATCCCCATCGCCCCTGCGGGGAGAGGGCGCGGCGAGGGGGGATAACTGGGTATTTCATAACCCGGACGGGGAACAGTTAAAGCCGGGCTTGCGCAAGGTATTTGGCCGGATTACGGCGAAATTAGGCTTTCCGGAAGTGACCCAAATCCATGCCCTGCGCCATACCTATGCCACCCACCTAATCAAATGTTGCAAGGATGTGGCCGTAGCCAAGGCTCAGCTTGGGCATACGGACATACGGACGACGATGAAATATGCCGATATGCTGACCGATTATCAGGCTCAGGCGGCTGATTTGTTGGATTATGGGGTGGGTGAGGGGAAGAAGCCGGGGAGGGTGGTTAGGGTTGGATTATAGCTGGCTTATTTACTGTTCCCTTTCTCTACTTGGATTGGTTTCGGGAGGGACTCCCGAAACACAGAAGCTATAGCTGCACCTATTATCTCTTCAAGCATCCTTAGTGGAGCGGAGATTCCTGTCATGCCAATTTGACAAGAATCTCCGCAATAATTGACAAAAGTGCCGGACTAAAGCGATTATCTATTTATCACCCCAGTCAAATAATTCAAGATTAGGGACAACCGGTGACGATATAACTAATTCCTGCTGTATCGCTCGATTCTAATGTTCTTTTCTTCGTTTCTCCAAGGACAGCATTACCGTACATAGTTTTTTCTGCATCGGCAGTGCCGTAAAGATCTGCCAAACCAAAGAAATGACCTAACTCATGAACGAGTATGTTTAAGATGTCCATTTTGCCCACTGCGCCGGAGGAAGACCAGATATAATCCCGACCGTTAAGAACTATGTCCACTTCTGCAAGGTGATTGGGGTCATTCAAATAAACCCATGATTGTGCAAAAGCAATAGTACTGCTGGAGGGGAAATAAGTTCCCGCTTCATCCCAAAATACTAAATTTATCCCATCTTGGGATAGAGTCTTAATATTAGTCAAGCCGCTATTCATCCATAAGGTTGTAGAAACAGCATTATCCCAGGTATTAAACGCATTCTGGATTTGAGTAAACTCATCCGACAGATCCAGAGTGCCGTCCTGATTCATATAAACCTTTATCGGATAGTCTGCACAATACCACTTTCGTCCCAGATAGCCAAAGGTTACCTGAAAACTTATCGCATTACTATTTCCCCAACCTGTTTTTACCTGAACCGTCCCACTGCTAGCTCCGCTTGGAACCTTGCATACAATGGTATTGTTTTGCCATGAGACAATAGGGGCAATTTCCCCATTAGGAAACATAACTGTGCTGTTTCCTTGCGATGAGCCGAAATTACTACCGCTGATGGTAACCTGATAATCGGTTCCGGCGGGTCCTGAGTTGGGGGTTATACTGTTTATTTGGGGGCCGGGGCATTGCACCCAACTCAGGGTTTTGGAAAAACTGTTGTCGGTTTCGCTGGATTCAGTAACAGTATTGGTAGCATCTGTAGTAATAGTGATGGTATGATTTCCGGCACTTAACATGCCGATATTAATGTCTTTCCAATAATAATAATAATAAGCTTTTAGCCCATTAATGGGCCAATTCATTTTATATATGCCGTCAATATAAAGATAGACATAAAATGTCTGTGAAATGTTTTCCGGCGAATAATTGTCTACCGCCCAATCGATATAGGTGTTATTACAATTACTGAGATTAGGCCCGTCGGTGGTAGTGCCGGAAACCGAAGAAACGACTATTGGGCCGGACCAGCCGCTGGGTGTATAATTCGTTATTAAATTGGGATTACATTGATAAGCCCAACTCATAGTTTTGGAAGCATTGTTGTCGGTTTCGCTGGATTCCGTTACGGCTTCAGTGACATCGGTAGTAATGGTGATGGTATGATTCCCGGCGCTTAGCCTGCCGACATTATAGTCTTGTATGTAAGCATAATTTCCTGCTGCCAATCCATTGGTGTACCAATATCCTTTATAAACCCCATCTATATAAAGATAGGTATAAAATGTCTGTGTAATATTTTCAGACGAGTTATTAACTCATGTTACGCAGACTTTGAAAAAAACTCACAAATGTCATTCCCGCAGCAGCGGGAATCCAGAATATAATTAACTCCATCAGCGTAGGCTTAAGCCGGAGCCTTGAAAACCCTGGATTCCCGTTCCCCGTTTT
>JACRJN010000134.1 GCA_016235675.1 Candidatus Schekmanbacteria bacterium | reverse complement strand
GCAATTTGAAAATCTCCCTTAATCCCTCTTTTCCAAAGAGGGAACCGTTTTTGTGACTTTATTCTTCAAAATTTGACTTGGGCAACACTCCCAGGACAAGCTGAAGCATCAATTTTTTCAAGCCTTGCGTAACATGAGTTAGTAACCCTTCACCAAAGGTTGGAAAAAAGGAGCAAAAAAATTTCATTTGACAAAATAAGATATATTGTATATTCTAATATTATTATATATGAATTGCATTTTATAAGGAGCGGAAACGGTGAGTACGCAAGAAATCAAGAAAAAGGCACAGTTGCTAAAAATGTTATCCCATCCCACACGGTTATTGATTCTGGAAGAATTGGCTAAGGGGGTGCGCTGCGTCGGGGAGATTGAGGAGTTGTTGCAGGTTTCCCAGGCTAACGTCTCCCAGCATTTGGCGCTCTTGCGCTATGAGCAGGTGGTGGATTATCATGAAGAGGGCAATTTACGTTGTTATTACCTGAAAAAGCAGGAATTTGTGCAGGCTCTCTTTAACTTTTTAGCTAAGGAGTATCCGACGGTGGAAAAAAGTAAGGCGGAACTCAAACAAGAAAAGGCCGCCCGGAATTCGTGTCCGGCGGATGTCCCCTTAGGGGACGGCAAGCCTTTGTTGCAGATGTCGGAGGAGGAGATTAAGCTTGCTGTGGCCGAGCGCTATTCCCAGGTGGCGCAAAATCCGCAAGCTAAATTCAATTTTCCGGTGGGCAGGAAATTTGCCGAAAGCGTCGGTTATCCGCCTGAATTGTTGAGCAGCTTGCCGGAGGGGATGTGGCAGTCCTTTACCGGAGCGGGCAATCCGCAAGCCTATGTTGACGTAAGGGCAGGAGAATGCTTGCTGGATTTGGGCTGCGGCGCCGGGTTAGACCTGTATCTATATGCCCGCAAAGTCGGCAAAAGCGGACGGCTTTACGGCCTGGATTTGTCGGAGGCGATGCTTTCCAAGGCGCAAGCCAATCTGACCGCCCTGGGAATTGAGAATTGCCATTTTATATCCGCTCCCGCCGATCGTATCCCCCTGGAGGCGGGCAGTATGGATATAGTAACCAGTAACGGCATCTATAATCTGTCGCCGAATAAAGAAGCGGTCTTGCGTGAGGTTTTCCGAGTCCTGAAACCGGGCGGCAGAACGATATTTTCCGAGGTGGTTTTATCAGCGCCCTTGCCGGAAGAGGTGCGGAAAAACATCAACGATTGGTTTCGCTGCATCGGCGGGGCCATGCCTGAGGCCGGTTTCCTGGAATTGATGCACCGGGTGGGATTCGTCCGGGCGGAAGTTTTGCACAAAGAACGCAATGCCCGCTGCGGACATCAGTTGGCGATTTGTGCCAATATAAAAGCGTATAAACCGTGAAATAAAAGGAGAGATTATGGAAAAAATGGTAGTGATCATCAATGAAGCGCCGGGCAGCATGAAAGCCTGGAATGCCTTAAGGATTGCCGAGGGATTATTAAGTCAGCAGGTGGAGGTTGCGGTATTTTTACTGGATAACGGTGTATTTGTCGCCAAGGCCGGACAAGCTCCCATGGAAGGGTTAAAGGAATTAAACCTGGCGGACAAGGTTTCTCGCCTGGCTGATTTGGGCGTAAAGGTAAACGTTTGTCAGACCTGCGCTAACCAGAAAGGCTTGAAGACGGAGGAACTGGCGCCGGGCAGCAGGATTTCCAATTTGGTGGAATTGGCGCAGGCGATTAAGGAAAGCCGGCAAACATTGGTTTTTTAATAAGATTTTGCCCCTGCATCCGGTGATGCCGAAGTAAAGAATGTAGTCCCGTGGCTTTAGCCACGCATTTTCAGCCTTTAGACTAAAGGATATTCATCTGGGAATGCCCGAATTTATTTGAAGCAGTTTAACTACTTGTGAGTTATTGCATGGCTTTGGCCATGAAGATCAGCCCTGAAGGGCTGGGACTACGAATATGGAAATCTATACTTCCCCCCTTTGGCAAAGGTGGATTAAGGGGGATTTTTTTATATGGAGGAATCAGCATGAGGTTAGAGCGTGGTTTAAGATTAGTAGCCGGGGCGTTTATCCTTATATCCCTGGTTGGCTATTGGCTCCACTCCCCCTATTGGCTGTTATTTACCCTGTTTGTGGGGTTTAACCTTTTCCAATCAGGTTTCAGCAACTGGTGTCCGATGAAAAGTTTATTACACTGGCTGGGGCTGAAAACCTGTGAGGAAGAGATAGCCGAAATTAAAAAAGGTGGCCACCATGATTAAAAAAATTGTCCAGGTCATGACTAGCTTCTCCATTGACCATCCCCGGAGAACTATCGGTATAACCCTGGCTGTTACCCTGCTGTTTGCCTGGCAATTCCCCCGGATTATGGTTGATACCGATCCCAAACACATGCTGCCGCTGACCTCACCGGTACGGCAGTATAACGATCAGGTGGAGCGTGATTTTGCCCTGCACCCGGATGTAATCGCCTTAGGGATCGTCAATAAGCGGGGGATTGCCAATAAGCAGACCCTGTCCCGGATCGTCGAATTGACCCGCCGGATCAAGCAGATGCCGGGGGTGATCAGCCGGGATGTGACCAGCCTGTCCACTATCGACAACATCACCTCCCAAACCGGCGAATTGCTGGTAAAACCGGCGCTGGATCGGGTGCCGGAATCGGCGCGGGAATTAGCCGCATTCCGCCAGGCTCTCCTGGAAAATCCCCTGTTCATCAACCGCATTATCTCCCCCGACGGCACCGCCACCGCCATCTATGTCCCCATCGAACAGGCGGCCAACGGCAAGGAGATCGCCGACCAGATAAATAAGCTACTCCCTCAAGCCTTTGATGACGACCAGTATTATCTGGCGGGCGACCCGGTGGCGCGGGACACCTTCGGCACGGAGATGTTCCGCCAGATGGGGCTGTTTTCGCCTCTGGCCGGAATGGTGATGGCTTTGGCTCTGTGGCTGATGTTTCACAGCCTGCCCTTGATTGCAGCCAACATGGCCGTGGCTATGGTGAGCATCATCTGGTGTATGGGGTTGCTCATTGGCCTGGGCTATCCGGTGCATATTATGAGTTCCATGAGTCCAGTATTCCTGATGGCCATCGCCACCGACAGCGTGCACATCTTCAATGAATTCGCCTTCCGCTTCAGCGAAGTAAAGGACAAGCGGCGGGCGGTGCTGGAGACCATGGCGGTGGTGGCCGACCCGGTGTTTTATTCCGACGTGACCACCGCTGTAGGCTTTGCCGCCTTAGCCACCGCCAGCATTGTCCCGGTAAAAATTTTCGGGCTGTGTGTGGGCTTCGGCACCTTAGTGATTCTGCTGATGAGCTTTACCTTAGTCCCGGCCATCATGATGCTGCTCCGGGAAGAGCGTATCCCCAGGATTACCCACCAAACAGAAAACGGCCAAAAGTCCCGGTTGGCGGACTTAGGTGAATTTTGTATACAACATGCCAAAGCTATTGCCATTGTCGGCGGTTTGGCGCTGCTAATTGCGCTGATCGGTTTGAGCCGCATCCGGGTAAATAACAATATGGTACACTGGTTTAAGTCCCAAAGCGCGGTGCGCACCGCCGATCGGGTGATGAACGCCCAATTGGGCGGCACCTCCAGCGGTTATCTGGTGGTGCAGGGAGGGCGGGAGGATATTATCAAAGACCCAGCCATGTTGAGGGGAATTGAGGGATTGCAATGGGAATTAGAGAAAGACCCGCGGGTGGGCAAAACCTTCTCGGTGGTGGATTATGTAAAACGCATAAACCGGGTGCTGCATGACGATAACCCGGCCTATGACCGTATCCCGGATTCAGTGGAAGCGGTCGGGCAATACCTGTTTCTGTTCTGTATGTCGGCCAAACCCTCGGATTTGGATAATGTGGTGGATTATCCCTTCCGGAAGGCCAATATCTTCTTGCAGCTTAAGAGTTGGGACGCCGAGGTGATGGCGGAGGTCATCCGGCGCACGGAAAACTATCTGGCGGCTTATCCTTTGCCGGATGGGGCGGTCGTCAAACCGGCGGGTATCGCCTATTTCAATCTGATCTGGAGTAATGAGGTCTTGTGGGGGATGCTGGAAAGCTTCCTCTGGGGATTAGTGCTGGTTTTGATATTGCTGGTAATCCAGACCCGCTCCCTTTGGTGGGGCCTGCTGACCTTCCTGCCGCTGCTGTTCACCATCGCCCTGATTTACGGGGTGGTCGGACTGATCGGCAAGGATTTTGACATGCCGGTGGCGGTGCTTTCCACACTGTCGTTAGGGCTGGCCATTGACTTTGCCATCCATTTTGTCGGTCGCTTTCATCTGCACTACGCCGAGACCTCGAATCTGAAGGAATCATTAATCTGGACGGTAACCCGTCCCGGCAAGGGGATTTTCTTAAACGGCGTGCTGTTTGCCCTGGGATTTGCGGTGATGATCTTTGCCGACCTGACCCCCTATATTACCGTAGGCGTGCTCATGGCCGCAATTATGCTGCTCTCGGCGCTCATGAGCGTGATCTATCTGCCGGGGCTGATTCATCTTTTTCAGGGGATTTTAGGCTTGAGACGCAAGGGTTAGGGGAATTTTTCACACAGAGCCACTGAGTCACAGAGAAGAAAGACTTGAGCCAGTGTTGTTGACTTAAGCTGTAGCGTTGGGGTTTATCCCCAACAGCAGACGCAGGAATCCTTTATCAGATGCGGGGGATAAATCCCCGCGCTACATTAGGGACTTAGAATATACAATTATACCGTTATACCGTTTTTCAGGAGTAGGGACTTCAGTCCCGTTCCCCGCCTGTTCGCATCGTGCGTCTGGACGGGGCTAAAGCCCCTACTCCAAATGACTGCGGTATTTTAATATATTCCAAGTCCCTTAGTACTACACTAGTACCGAACATTTAGCGGAGGTTTTGTAATGAACGGATTGGTTTCAAGGTTCAGGGTGGTCTTTATCATCCTGGCATTTTGGATCATTTCCACAAGCTGCGGACATGGAGCCGGGCAGCAACCGGGAAAAGTCAAGGATGCTGAACATATGAAGATCGGGATTGTCGTCTATTCAGGCGATCCGGAAACGGTATGGAATGCCTTCCGGTTTGGGAATTTTGCCTTAAAGGAGCATAATAAGGTCAAAGTGTTTCTGCTGGGAAAAGGGGTGGAAAGCGAATCCCTGGATACTGAAAAATTTAATGTCACAGAACTGATGCGCTCCTTTGCAGGTAAAGGCGGTGAAATATTCGCTTGCGGCACCTGTCTTAACCTGCGTCTGTCCAAAGGCTCAAAGCTGTGCCCGCTGGCGACGATCGCGGATTTATATAAGATAATAGAGGAAAGCGACAAGGTACTTACGTTTTGAAAAGGAGACGCAAGATGAAAATAAATTTACTGATCCTGGGAATAATCCAGGCTGCCTTGTTAACTGTCGTCCCGTTCCCGGCGCTGGCTTATCCCCCGGCAGTGGGGATTCTGGGGCCGTCCCGCAACTGCCTGACATGCCACGTAAACAACGGCTCATGGAAAGATGATGCCAATCTGATCATCGACATCCTGGATAAGAGCGATGGCAAATCCTTAAAACAGGCGGACGGCACTTTTCTGATTAAGGCCAAACGTTATGAAGCCAGGACAGTCCTGACGGTAATCGGTATAGCCAAAGGCGAGCCGGCGCCTTACCGCAACGCCTGGCTGTATATTGACCCGGAACGCATTCAAGACGCCTCCGCTCTAAGCAAATTCGCCCCCGGCTGGGCGGTGAATCTGCCCATGTCCTGCCGGGTGGCGGGCGATACAGTGGAAGCGTATCCTTCCGCTAAGGTTACGGTTCTGCCTATGACCATCCGTCCCGGTGAGGACGCCAAGGACGCCGAGCTTGAATTTCAGGTGATGCTGACATCCGGCGAATCCGTAAAGGGCAAGGCCAAAGAGGGGCTGATCGGGAGTTATTTTGAGCGCAAGGTCAGGCTTAAGGTAGATAACTAAAGCGGATTGGGTTAATGTAGTTGCCTGATTTATCAGGCCCAATAAATTGGGCAACTACGGTTTATGATGACGCTTCCGGTAGTCACTGTAAATAATGGGAGCAGTAAAAAGGATTACCAAAATGGTCATAGTAAGAAAAAACCAGGCTAATCGGTCCATTCTTATTCACCACCTTTCAGGATCACATATCCTAACACATAACAAGTTGCCCAGAAAATAATACCAAAGGCAAATGCACCAAAAGCAAACGGCTTTTGGGATAGAAACTGACCAAAGGTCAACGCACCAACGGCAAAATTACCCAAATCGCCTAACTTGTCGGACAGAAAGTTTCTTTGATCACCCTTCATAATAAATATATATCATAGCAGGTAGGTAACGTCAAGAAAAATAGAAAAATAGGGAGGTTAATATGCAGAGATGGAAATGGTCATTATTTCTCATACTAATACTGGCAGTAACCGGAATTACAGCCCAGGCGCAGGAAAAAGAAGCCGCTACCGAAATCATGCAAAAGAAAGAGCAAGCCTTCTATTACCCCGGAACCGATATGCAGGCCAGGGTAACCATGGAGCTGGTTACGGCAGAGGGGCAGAAGCGCCTGCGGGTGTTGAGCATGCTGCGCAAGAATGATCCCATGAGTATGAATCAGAAATATCTGCTCTATTTTCACGAACCGGGGGATGTGCGCCGGACAGCGTTTCTGGTCTGGAAATACCCAGGACGGGACGACGACCGCTGGATATTTATCCCGGCGGTGAATATGGTGCGCCGGGTGGCAGCTAAAGACAGCCGCTCCAGTTTTGTGGGGTCGGACTTTACCTATGAGGACGTTTCCGGGCGGGATGTTTCGGCGGATACCCATACCCTGCTGAAAGAGGAAAAACTGGGAAACGTTGATTGCTATGTTATCCAGAGCGTACCCAAAACGCCTGCGGATTATATCAAAAAGCTCACCTGGGTGGACAAAAAAACCTTCCTCCTGCTGAAAGAAGAATACTACGATGAGCAAAACACCCTGGCCCGGATATTTACCGCCGATAAAATCGAGAACATCGCCGTCGACGGGGTAGCGCAGGGTATACCCACCGTCATCAGGCGCACGATGAAGAATGTAAAGAGCGGACACTACACGCAAACTACGTTTAACAGCATCGCCTACAATCCGGGTCTGGAGGATGAGGTTTTTAGCGAACGGGCATTGCAGAACCCACCCCAGAAATGGATTAAGTGATATGCGCCTCCCGGTTGTGATGCTAACAATTATGATGGTGTGGGGAATAAGCTTTCCGGCTATGGCTCAGGAGGCGCAGGCCCCGGCTGTGGGCAATTCGACCGTTGTTGAGGGAAAACTCCCCATTGAAGTGCATGGCTTCCTTTTGGGCATCTTTACCAGGCGCACTACCGGTGAAAAACCGGTCAAGGGAAACGCCGGGAATTATGTGCTGGGAGAGGAGCGGCTGCGGCTGGACTTAAGCGAAACAAGCGAATCCGGCACAGCCATGTTTCAGGTCAAAGGCGACATATTTCACGATTCCATCGACGACAAAACCGATACCGATCTGCGGGAGGCATATGCCGGATATACCCATGGGGCGCTTGACCTGCGGCTGGGACGGCAGATTGTCACCTGGGGCGTGGGGGATTTGTTCTTCATCAACGATGTTTTCCCCAAGGACTGGGAGTCCTTTTTTTCCGGCAGACCGCTGGAATACTTAAAACTGGGGGTGGATAGCTTGCGGGCGCGCTATTCATCCGAGCCGATCAA
This sequence comes from Candidatus Schekmanbacteria bacterium, assembly GCA_016235675.1. Taxonomy (GTDB): domain Bacteria; phylum SZUA-182; class SZUA-182; order SZUA-182; family SZUA-182; genus JACRJN01. Next base: position 2,404 of record JACRJN010000134.1, on the reverse strand, counting down.
CGCCGAGTTTTTGCTCATCCCCTACTTTACCCCGGATAATATGCCTTCGGATAAACGCTTCTTTTTCTTTAACCCGTTTTCATCCGTACCGGATCAGCGGGAAGTTGAGCCAAAATCCAGTTACTCCAATACCGAACTGGCGCTGCGCCTTTACCGGCAGGCGGCGGATTTCGATCTGTCGCTCTACGCCTTCCGGGGATTCTGGCACTCCCCCGCGATGAAAGTAGATAATCCGGCCTCGCCGGCTGTCGCCACCACCTTCTATCCCGCCCTTACGGTCTACGGCATCTCCGCCCAGCGCAATATTTCGGGAGGGGTGCTGAGCCTGGAAACCGGCTACTACGATTCCAGGGATGATCGGAAAGGGGATGACCCAACCGTCCCCAATTCCCAATGGCGCGCCCTCATTGGCTATCAGTACCAACTATGGGAGGATTTCACCGCTGGGGTACAGGCTTACAGCGAATATATGGAGGACTACGGAGCCTACCGCAATTCCTTGCCTCCCGACGCCCCCATCCAGGACAGATTCCGGGGCGTTCTTTCCACCCGGCTGACCCAGTTTTTGCAGTACCAGACCTGGAAACTGACCGTCTTTACCGCTTACAGCCCCACGGATGGCGATTACTTTATCCAGCCGGAAGTCTCCTACAAAATTACCGACAACCTGAGTGTTTCCGGCGGAGCAAATATCTGGGACGGAGCACAGGAAACCACCTTCTTCGGCCAGTTCAATAAGAGCGACAATGTGTATGTCAGCGCCCGGTTTGATTTTTGAGAGAAGGCTTTATACCCAGGATGCTAATTCGCTTTCATATATTGGAGATTGGCGTCAGGAGGTATACTTACGATGGTCATAAACTGTGATTCGTCAATCTGTTAAATTAAAAATTAAAAAAGCAAAAAGGTTTTTTATATTGGGAAGTTACCAGGTAGCACAGGTTTGTAGGGGCGAGGTTTCCTCGCCCTTGTGACAGGGCGGGGTGACCCCGCCCCTACAAATGACCCAGGCAAGCTTGCCCTCGTGAAAACGGGGGATGCCTGCGCCACCATCCTTAAAATTTTGAATTTTGAATTTCAATTTTGCATTTTTATCTTTAAATTTTTAATTTGTTGGTTTTAAAAATCACAATTTAGTTTGGTAAGTATTTGGGCAATTATGCTTAGAGCTTATCCGTAAATAACCGTTACCTTTGGTTTCCCCCTTTAGCAAAGGGGGATTAAGGGGGATTAAGGGGGATTTGCAAATTGTAATTTCCATAAAGAATTTAATCTTTTGGTGGCGTTCTCAATAAGAGACCCAAAGCGTCATTGCGAGGCAGCCTTATCGCCGAAGCAATCTCAGACGCACGCATGGAGATTGCTTCGCTTAAGCTCGCAATGACGCTTCAGGTCTCTGTATTTCTACGCTACCAATCTTTTGGTAATATGTCGTGTTCGAACAATTACTTAAGGTTAGATTCAATCTGAAAATCTCCCCAACCCCTCTTTGCCAAAGAGGGAAAAGTTATTTACGGATATATTCTTAGCATAAAAATCTTGACATGGTATTTAGCTAACTGTTACAATAAAAACCGTGGTCTGAGGGAAAAAATGTAGGAGGGCGGGCATTGCCCCAATGTTGTTGACTTAAGATGATAGTCATAAAAAGTACGATCAGACGGAGATAGCAATGTTTATCAGAACCCTTCTTAACCGCAGACACTCATGGTCTTTTAACCACATTGAAACACAATCCCGAAAGCCAGAGGGATGTTCCCTTTTTCGTTTCAGCCTGAGGACTAACCGCAACGCCATCTGGCCGGCTTTTATTATAGTTCTGACCCTCCTGGCAAACTCCTGCGCCCGCGCCGATAAACTGGCAAAAAAAAGCGATGAGGAGCTAAATAATCTGGCTGAAGAGATTATTATGCAGGAGATCAATATCTATCACGGCTTTAATCGCTGTTCCAGCAATTCGGTGCAACGTTTGAAAAAAGAGATCATCCGCCGTCACCCCGATTGGGATGATAAAGCCCGACAAGCGATTTTAAACTGCGAGATTTATCTGGGTATGAATTTAAAACAAGTAGCGACAGCCTGGGGTTTACCGGAATTAAAACCGACGCAGAATAAAAACATCTGGACAAGCTTTGAAAGTTGGAACTACTCTACAGAGCGGAAAAACATCAACCTGTCTTTTGAAAACAATAAACTTGCTAATATTCAATACCTTATAAAATAACCCAGAGAGTGTTGACATATAGATAGAAATTGTTTTTTCGTTCGTAGTCCCAGCCCTTCAGGGCTGAACTTCAGGGCGTTAGCCCTGCAATTATGACTCTCAATACTTTCGGCGCGTTCCATACGAACATACCTTTTTTTGCAGCCCTAAGGGGCTGAAAATACGTGGCTGAAGCCACGG